>JALRGF010000537.1 GCA_023253495.1 Verrucomicrobiales bacterium | reverse complement strand
CACCCGCAGCACCGCGGCCGCCAGGGCCCGACGTTCGGCGGCAGCGCGACGGGCGGCCGGTACCGCGAGGGCGGCCCGCGCCGCCGGAGGCAGCGCGACGGTGAGGTCGGACGGGGCGGCGGTGACTGACAGACGGAACCGCCCGAGCACGTGCTGCCCGCCCTGGAATTGTTTCAGGCTGATCACCAGGCGGTCGCCATCGGTGACAGTCAGCGGCTCGGCCAGCGTGGCCACCAGTTCATGAGCCTCGCCGACCCGCGGGTGGATGGCCCACGACGATTTCGGATCGCCGTCGATGGCCCCGGGCGCGGCAAACGAGGCCTGATCAAAATCCGCGGTCGCGCGCCGGAACTTCCGTTTCTCCGGCTCCCCGCCGGCCGCCCGGAATACCTGCAGCTCGATCTCGGTGAGGTGGAAATTTCCGTTGTTCAGGCGTCCCGGCCCCATGTGCGGGAGCGTGGGGTCGGTGAGCGCCTCCAGCCGGACCGCGGTCACAGTAGCGATCGGGCTCGGTGCGGTCAGGACGTAGGTCTCGGTGTCCGGCAACGGGCCGGTGGAAAGAAACGATTCATCCGGCTGCCGCGTGAGCGCGGCCCCGACCGCGGCGGTGTACGTGACCGGGCGCAGCGGCACCCATTCCGGCGGCCCCTCGCCCGCGCTGACCCAGCGGGCTTCCCATTCGTCGACCAGCGCGGCCCACTCGGGTTCCAGGAGCGTGTCGTTGCCCTCCGGCCCGACCGCCTCCACCACCTGGCGCAGGCGTTCCCATCGTTGCCGCGCGTCCGCCACTTCCGCGCTCTCGTCGTACGTGACATCCCCTTTGCCCACCCCGGCAAAGACCGCCTGCAGAGCGAAATAATCTTCCTGGGTAACGGGATCAAATTTATGTGCATGACACCGCGCGCACTGCGCCGTGGTGCTCACGAAGGCGGCCATCGTCTGGGTGACCAGGTCGTCGCGGTCGACATATTCGAAGGACGCGTACGCCGTGCCTTCGGCACTCATATCGTAAGTGCCCGCCCCCAGAAACCCCAGGGCCGCGGTCAGCCGCGGTTCCTCCGGAAAGAAACGGTCAGCCGCCAGTTGCTCGCGAATGAAGCGCGCCCACGGCGTGTCGTCATTGAGCGCCCGGATCACATAATCGCGATACCGCCAGGCATGCGGCCGGAAAACGTCGTGCTCGAACCCGTGGGTGTCGGCAAAATGAATGGTGTCAAACCAGTGGCGCGCCCAGCGCTCGCCGTGTCGCGGCGAGGCGAGCAGGCGGTCGACCACCGCCTCATACGCCCCGGGATCCGCGTCATTCACAAACGCATCAACCTCCTCCGGCGCCGGCGGCAGCCCGGTCAGCCCGAAAAACACCCGGCGCATCAGCGTCGCCCGGTCCGCTTCCGGCGCCGCCATCATTCCTTCCGCCGCCAGCCTCGCGTCGAGAAACGCGTCAACCGGATGAGCGGCAGGCTGACCCGGCACCGCCGGCCTGACCAGCGGACGCCATGACCAATGATCCGGCGCCGGCTCCGCCGACGTCAACCCGGCCGCCACCGCCAGACACACCCACCCCACCAGAACCCCCTGGATCAGCAAACATCGATGAAGGCGACGGATCATCGTTCGTGGCTCGCCCCGCGGATTTTCTCCGCCGGGTCTCCGGGATCATCGCGCCGCCGCCCGGCTTGTCACGCACGGATTGCCCGCCGCCACACCACCGCACCGGGGCAGCCGCCGGGCGCGTGGCGACCGTGGGGATCAGAGCCGGTCACGACCCGAGCACCGCCGCCGCCAGGCGGTCCCACTCGGCATCCGCGGCTTCCGGGCCGACCGGCGGTCGTCCGGCGCGCACGAACCAGTAACGGGCATTGCCTTCATCGCCCTCAATGAGGTGCAGCAGGGCGTGGATCCACGACCCGAGCGGGGTATGGATGTCCTGGGCGATGGTGTGCGCCTCGTCCCACCGGCCGGCCTGCACCAGCCAGAGCGCCCGCGCCTCGTCGGACAACCCATCCGGCGGTGTGCGATCGCCGCGGGCGGAGGCTTTCAATGTCTCAGCGGTCATGCCGGCATGGTGCCCGGGGGCCGACCGTTGTCCACGCGGCACCGCGCGCTGGCGGCGACCGTTCCACCGGCCCCGGGCCCGCGCGCCCCGGAAACGGTCTCTTGCTGCCGGCTCGGTTGGTTTTAGCATACGGATCCTGCCATGATCCCGCTCCACGCTGAATCCGCCGTCAAGTCACGCTATGCCGCCGGCGCCCAAGCCGTCGAACCCGCTCTCTGCTGCCCGGTCCAGTACCGCCC
>JALRGF010000535.1 GCA_023253495.1 Verrucomicrobiales bacterium | reverse complement strand
CTCCAGGAGTCATACGCGCGCCCCGGGTTCCGCTGGGGCTGGCTGCTCGCCGCCCTCGCCGCCGCCCTCGCCGCCGTCACCACCGTCGCCCTGCGCCGCCGCCGCGCCCGGTCGCCCGCCACCACGCCCGTCGGCGATTTTTCCGTGCCCGACGATATCAACCCGCTCACCGTGCTCGGCCTGCTCCGCCGCATCCGCGACCGCGCCCGCCTGCCCGCTCCCCAGGCGACCGAACTCGACCGGACCATCGCCGAGCTCGAAGCCGGCTTTTTCGGCCGCCCCGCCTCCCCGCCCCCGGACCTCGAATCCACCGCCCGCCACTGGATCGAGCGCGCCGCCACCTGAACCATCGCCGCCTCATCCCGCAGGCAACCCTGGAACGAGCGCAGGCCGCCATCCCGCTCAGACCTCCCGCAGATCGGCATTGACCATGCAGGTGACATTTTCGTAACACAATTCCCGGCGCGCCTTCGACCGCATCCCGCAGCTGGCGCGACGAGCCGATTCCCCCTATCTTCATTCGATGTTCCGTTCTGCTATCCACCGGCTGCCGCGCGCCCTGCGGGTTTTCGCCTCCCTTGCCGCCCTGGCCTCCGCCGCCTCCGCCGCCCCGGTAATCACGGAAATAGTCGCCGACAACGACGGCAGCCAGCGCGATGAGGACGGGGAGGCCTCCGACTGGATCGAACTCCACAATCCGGATCCCGCGGCGGTCGACCTGTCCGGCTGGCACCTCACCGACAATGCCGGAACCCCCACCAAATGGACCATTCCCGCCGGCGTCACCCTCGCCCCCGGCCAGTTCCTCGTCGTCTGGGCCTCCGGCAAAAACCGCACCGCCGACCCCGCGCGGCTGCACACGAATTTTTCGCTCAGCTCAAATGGTGAATACCTCGCGCTGGTCACCCCCGACGGCGCGGCGCGCCCGAGCGAATTCGCCCCGGCATTTCCTGCGGTCCAGCAGGGTGAATCTTTCGGTGCCCCGTTCGTAACCACCCCGCTGCTCGCCCAAGGCACTCCGGCCCGCATCCTCGTGCCGGCCAGCGCGGCCCTCGGCACCACCTGGACCACCCCCGGTTTCGAGCCCGACGCGTCCTGGATCACCGGCCCGACCCACCTCGGTTTCGGCATGCCCACCCCGGGATTTTTCGTGGAGGCGCGCCGCTCTTCGTCCGCCATCACCACCCTCACCGCCGCCGAATCCGTCCTCAGCGGCACCAACGCCCTCGATCTCCTCACCAGCGTCGCTCCGGTCGTCAACTTCACCGGCGATTCCGGCACCGACGGCCGCTTCGGCGACGGCGCACCCATGCCGCACGGTGGCGATCAGTCGAATTTCGCCCTGCGCGCCACCGCCACCATCGTCATCCCGACCGCCGGCACCTGGACGTTCCACGTCAATTCCGACGACGGCTTCCGCCTCCGCCTCAACGGCACTTCCGTGCTCAGTGTGGCCGGCACCCGCGCCCCCGCCGACTCCCTCGTCACCCGCACCCTGCCCGCCGGCGAACACTCTCTGGTCCTCACCTACTTCGAAAACACCGGAGGCGACGAGGTCGAACTGTCCGCCGCCGCGGGCACCCACACCGCCTTTTCCAACAGCTTCCGCCTCATCGGTGATACCGCCAACGGCGGCCTGCCCGTGCTCGCCCCGCCCACCGCCGGACAGCCGGCCGTCGCCACCGACCTCTCCACCGCCATGGCCAATATCAACGCCTCGGCCTACGTGCGCCTGCCGTTCACCGTGGAAAATCCCGCCGCCCTCGACTCGCTCGAACTCGCCCTCGGCTACAACGACGGTTTCATCGCCTACCTCAACGGCACCGAGGTCGCCCGCCGCCTCGCCCCCGCCAATGCCTCCTTCAACGCCGCCGCCACCGCCAGCCGCGACCTCCTCGTCTCGCTCCAGCCGGAAAAAATCAACCTTTCCCCGTTCCGCGGACTGCTCACCCCGGGCGCCAATACCCTCGCCCTCCACGGGCTCAACGCCAGCGCCACCGACACCACGTTTTACCTCGCTCCCACCCTCGCCGGCGGCCGCAGCGACACCACCGCCCCCCGCTTCTTCCGCACCCCCACCCCCGGCGCCGCCAATACCACCGCCGGCTTCCTCGGCCACGTCAAAGACACCTCGTTCTCCATCAATCGCGGGTTCTTCACTTCCCCGTTCCAGCTCGCCATCACGACAGCCACCCCCGGCGCCACCATCCGCTACACCCTCGACGGCAGCACCCCGTCCCCCACCCGCGGCCAAATCTACCAGGACCCCATCACCATCGACAAAACCACCGTCGTCCGCGCCCTCGCCTTCCGGCAGGACTACGAGCCCACCGACGTCGACACCCATTCCTACGTCTTCCTCGACGACGTCATCCTCCAGGGCGGCCCGACCCCGCCTCACCGCGCCAAACCGGGACCGGACTGGCCCAACCCCGGCAACGTCGCCGGTCAGGTCATCGATTACGGCATGGACCGGTCCATCGTCAACAACACCAACGCCACCCTCGGCGGTCCCGCTCAGATCAAATCCGCCCTGCGCGCCATCCCCTCGGTCTTCCTCACCACCGACCTACCCAACCTTTTCCACACCACCACCGGCATCTACACCCACCCCGGCAGCCACGGACGCACGTGGGAACGCCCCGCCTCCATCGAGATGCTCAACGATCCGAACACCCCCGCCGGCGGCTTCCACGCCCCCTGCGGTATCCGCATCCGCGGCGGCTACAGCCGCGACCCGAGCAACCCGAAACATTCCTTCCGCATCTTCTTCCGCCGCGAATACGGCGCCGGCAAACTCAACTACCCGGTCTACGGCGGCCAGGGCGCCAATGAATTCGACGCCTTCGACATCCAGTGCTCCCAGAACTATTCGTGGTCGTTCCACGGCGATTCCAATCACAACGGCCTGCGCGAAATCTGGAGCCGCGACACCCACGCCGCCCTCGGCCACCCCGCCACCCGCGGCCGCTTCATCCACCTCTACCTCAACGGCGTCTACTGGGGACTCTACCAGATCCAGGAACGCGCCGAAGCCGCCTTCGGCGAAACTTACGTCGGCGGTGCCAAGGACGACTTCGACGTCATCAAACACACCGGCAGCCCGGGCGGCTACACCACCGAGGCCACCGACGGCGAATTCCTCACCCGCCCGGATGGCACCGACGCCGCCTGGAAAAAACTCTGGAACGCCAGCCGCGCCGCCTACTGGATCAACCTCGACAAAAATCCCGCCACCCCGGCCCTCGCCCTGCCGTCCACCCCGCAGGAAAAACTCGCCGCCTATTTCAAACTCATGGGGCTCCAGGCCGACGGACGCACCCCGACCGGCCAGCCCGCCCTGCTCGATGTCCCCAATCTCATCGATTACATGATCGTCGTCCTGCTCGCCCGCAACGCCGATTCCCCGCTCACCGGCTCCGGCAGCAACCCGAACAACTTTTACTGCATCCGCAACCGCAACGGATCGCTCGGGTTCATCTCGCTCCAGCACGACGCCGAACACTCGCTCAACGCCGGCGGCGCCAGTGACCGCTGGGGACCATTCGAAAACCCGATCAGCGGGAACTGGAACCGCATCACCCACAGCAACCCGCAATACTTCCACCAGGACCTCTCCGCCTCCGGTGAGTACCGCATGGCCTTCGCCGACCACCTCTACCGCCATTTCTTCCACAACGGCCCGCTCACCGCCGCCAACAACCAGGCCCGCCTCGACCGCCGCGCCAGCGAAATCGAACCCGCCATCATCGCCGAATCCGCCCGCTGGGGCGACGCCAAAACTTCCCCGGCCCGCAACGCCTCCCAATGGCGCAGCGCCCGCACCGCCACCCGCAACTGGTTCTCCAACCGCAGCACCCAGCTCATCAGCGAGGCCCGCACCCGCGGCTTCTACCCGTCCATCGACCCGCCCGTCTTCGCCCAGCGCGGCGGCACCGTCACCCCGGGATTCAGCGTCGTGCTCACCAACCCGAACGCCGGCGGCGGCACCATCCACTACACCACCGACGGCAGCGACCCGCGCCCGGTCGGCGGCGGCTTCACGCCATCGGTCATCGTCCCGGAAAATACCACCGTCAGCTACCTCGTCCCCTCCGCCGAAAACGGTGGCAGCACCCTCTCCATCGCCGACTGGACCAACCTCGCCACCCCGCCCAACGCCGCCCAATGGGCGTCGGGCCCCATGGGCCTCGGCTTCAACCCGGCCGGCCGCCCCGCCACCACCAACTTCACCCCGTTCATCCAGACGAATGTCCAGGCCGCCATGCAGCCGCCCGGCGGCACCGCCAACGGCTCCATCTACATCCGCCTGCCATTCACCGTTTCCGCGGATCAGCTCGCCTCCATCGACAACCTGCGCCTGCGCGTCCGCTACGACGACGGCTTCATCGCCTACCTCAACGGCCGCGAAATCGGCCGCAAAGTGGTCAGCAACTCGCTCGTCCCGTCATGGAACTCAACCAGCATCGGCAGCCACGCCGACACCGCCGCCGTCGTCATGGAATCCCTCGATGTGCCGAATTTCCGCACTTCCCTCGTCGCCGGAACCAACCTGCTCGCCTTCCACGTCATGAACCAGTCGGCCACCAACAGCGACCTCCTCTTCAGCGTGCAGGTCGAATCGGAATCGCTCACCGGCGCCGCCGGCCCGGCCTACTCCGCCCCCATCGTGCTCCCGTCCGGCGCCACTGTCCGTACCCGCGTCCTCCGGGGGAACACGTGGTCCGCCCTCAACGAAGCCACGTTCTTCACCGACAGCGTGCCCGCCAGCGCCGACAACCTCGTGGTCTCCGAGTTCTCCTACAACCCGGAAGGACCGCGCAACGCCGCCGAAGCCGCCTATGCCTCCAGCGACTTCGAATTCATCGAACTCCTCAACATCAGCGGCACCGCCGTCGATCTGTTCAACGTCACCCTCGCCGGCGCCGCCGACCTCGTGCTCGCCACCAGCGTCCGGCAATCCGTCCTCCCGCCCGGCGGCCGCATCGTCCTCGCCGCCAACCCTGCCGCCCTCGCCCAGCGCCACGGCCCGGTCACCCCGGTCGTCGGACCTTACACCGGAAGCCTCGACAACACCGGCGAAACCATCCGCCTGCGCGCCGCCGACGGCTCGGTCATCAAGGAGTTCTCCTACAGCGACCGCCCGCCATGGCCGGAAGCCGCCGATGGCGACGGCCACAGTCTGGTCCTCATCACCCCGGCCGCCAACCCGGACCACTCCCGCGCCAGCTCCTGGCGCTCCAGCACCACACCCCTCGGCCAGCCGGGCCAGCCCGCCAAAGGCACCTCCTACGCCGCCTGGAAACTCGCCGAAAATATTTCGGACGACCACGCCGACCCCGACGGCGACGGCCTCACCGCCTTCGCCGAATACGGCCTGGGATCATCCCCGACCACCCCCGACGGGAATCGCCAGCCGACCGCCGGCACCGATTCGTTCCTCGTCGGCCAGTTCAGCGAGTCATTCCTCACCATCCGATTCCGCCGCCGCCTCGGCGCGGATGACGTCGCCTACGACATCGAAAGCTCCGACTCCCTCGCGACCCCTTCGTGGAAAGCCGGCGCCGGTGTGCTCGTCAGCGAAACCAACCACGGCGACGGCACCGCCACCATGGTCTACCGCTCAGCCCAGCCGATCGCCCACGGACCACCGGTCTTCCTGCGGCTCCGCATGTCCGCCCGCTGAGGCCGGCTCTGCGCTTCGTTTCTCATCCCGGAGTACTGGGCGCCGCGGCCGGCCGGTGCCACCCGCTTCTCTGGAGCGCGCCGGCCAATACCTTCAGTTTCTCCTGCGGGATGCTGTGGTCGATCCTGACCGCGGCGCCAGGGCGCGGCTCCGGCAGGGCGCTCAATAAGGGTGACCAGCCGGCGGCCGGCGCCACATTGATGGCTCCCTCCACATCCGCCCGCCGCCATGGACCCCGTCACCCACGCCGCCCTCGGCATCGCCACCGCCGTCGCCGTCGCCCCGGCCACCACCCGCCTGCGCGACCGCCTCCTCGTCGGCGCACTGGCCGGATGGCTGCCCGACGCCGACGTCCTGCTCTCCTCCCCCCGCGACCCGCTCTTCGCCCTCGAATACCACCGGCACTTCAGCCACAGCCTGATCTTTTCACCGCTCATCGCCGCCCTCGCCGCCGTGGCCGCCCGTCTCACCCGCCCGCCCTCCGGCATTATTCCGCTGCTCCTCCCCGCCTGGGCCGCCGCCCTCAGTCACCTCGCCTGCGACGCCTGGACCAGCTACGGCACCCACCTCGCCTGGCCGTTCTCCGGATCCCGCATCTCGCTCGACCTCATCCCGGTCGTCGATCCCCTGCTCACGTTGCCCTTGGCCGCCCTCACCGCCGCGGCCGTAGCCGCCAAATCCAAACCCGCCGCCGTCACCGGCCTCGCCTGGGTCGGCCTCTACCTGCTGGCCTGCGGGCTCCAGCAGCACCGTGCCCGTGAAGCCCACCGGCACTGGCTCGCCCGCCAGAACCTGCCAGCCGCCACCCGGATTACCGTCAAACCCTCCTTCGGCAATATCCTCGTCTGGCGCGCCCTCAGCGACCACGGCGAAACCGTGCAGGCCGCCGCCATCCGCTGCGGTTGGGGCCCGGCACAGGTCCTGACCGGCGACCGTCAACCGCTCTTCTCCTCACCCGCCCACGCCATCGCCCACTTCCAGATCCCCCCCGACTCCACCCAAGCGCGCGACCTCCAGCGCTTCCACCGGCTCTCCGACGGCTGGTCCGGCCCGCATCCGCTCTTCCCGGACCTCGTCGGCGACCTGCGCTACGCCACCCTGCCCCATACCATCGCCCCGCTCTGGAACATCCGGCTCCTCCCCGAGCAACCTGCCGAACACGTCCGCTGGGCCCCCCAACGCTCGATGCGCACCGCCCCGTGGACCGAACTGCGCCAGCTGCTCAACGGTCAGGCCTTCACCCGAGACCAGCCCCCACCCGCCAGCCGCCAAAATCCCCGCTTGAGCCCGCCGGCAAGCCGGCAGAATGATCGTTAAGCCATCCGAACTTTTTCCACGCCCGCGCTCCACCACCCCCATGCCCGCCCGCAAAAAAGCGTCCCCACCCGCCGACCCCGAACTCTTCCAGTCGCCCACGGCCCCCGCCGCGCCGGGTCCGGGCGGCGCGGCTGCCTCCGCTGACGCCTCGCCCGCCCAGCCCACCTCCCCGGACGATCCCTCCACGGACGACCCCACACCGGATGCGCCCGTCCACCTCGCCCCCTACGACCCGAACGCCCCCGGCGTGGCCGGCCAGTTCCGCAACTGGTTCCTCGACTACTCAAGCTACGTCATCCTCGAGCGCGCCGTTCCCCACATCGACGACGGCCTCAAACCGGTCCAGCGCCGGATCCTCCATGTCCTCTGGGAAATAGACGACGGCCGCTACCACAAAGTGGCCAACATCATCGGCAACACCATGAAATACCACCCGCACGGCGACGCCGCCATCGGCGAAGCCATCGTCGGGCTCGGTCAGAAAGAACTCCTCATCGATACCCAGGGGAACTGGGGCCACATCCTCACCG
>JALRGF010000499.1 GCA_023253495.1 Verrucomicrobiales bacterium | reverse complement strand
ATGTCACGCCGGATTCGTTTTCGGACGGCGGGCGGTACCTCGGGGTGGACGAGGCTGTGGCGCACGGACTGGCCATGGTGGAGGCCGGAGCGGCGATCATTGATCTGGGGGGCGAGTCGACGCGGCCGGGGGCGGAGCGGGTGCCGGCGGACGAGCAGATCCGGCGCACGCGACCGGTGATCGAGGCGCTGCGCCGGCGGACCGGGGCGGTGATTTCGATCGACACCACGCTGGCCGGGGTGGCGGCGGCGGCGCTGGAAGCCGGGGCGGACATTGTGAACGATGTGAGCGGGCTGCGCGGTGACCCGGCAATGGCCGGGGTGTGCGCGGCGGCGGGTGCCGGGGTGGTGGTCATGCACATGCAGGGCGAACCGCGGACGATGCAGGTGGCGCCGGTGTATGAAAATGTGGTCGCCGAGGTGCGTTCATTTTTTGCCGTGCAGGCGGCGTCTGCGGTGGCGGCGGGAATTGATCCGGCGGCTCTGGTCTTTGATCCGGGCATCGGTTTCGGCAAATCGCTGGAACATAACCTGGCGCTTCTCCGCGCCGTCGGTTCGCTCGCGCCCTCACCCGGCCGGCCGGTCCTGCTCGGGGTCTCGCGCAAGAGTTTTATCGGGCGGGTGCTCGGCAGCGAGGATCCGGCCGACCGGGCCTGGGCCACGGTGGCCTTGACGTCGCTCGGCCGGGAAAAGGGAGCACGGGTTTTCCGCGTGCATGACGTGGCTCCCAATGGGCAGGCGCTCCGGCTGACCGAGGCGGTGCTGGCGGCGGCGTGAGGGTGGCGGCGTGAGGCGGCGGGGCTTTGGGCTGTGGGTCGGTCGCCGGCATCCAAGCGCTCCGTTTTTCACGCAGAATCTCTCATTTCCCCGCTTCCCTCCATGCGGAAAGTGCCTAGCCTCCCGGCTTCATGCCGGCGGCCGGGGCCATTGCTTTTGATTTTGGATGGCGGGATGGGGTTGAGATCCTCATCATGGCCGGGCTTTTTTACGGGGTGTACCGGCTGTTCCGGCGGGTGCGCGGGTCACGGATTCTGGCCGAGCTGTTGTCGGTGGTGGCCTGTCTGGCGGTGGTGGCCAAACTGCTCGACATGCAGGCCTTGAACTGGGCGGTGCGCAGCGTCTCGGCGTTCGGGGTGGTGGCATTGCTGGTGGCTTTTCAGCCGGAGCTGCGGCGGGCGCTGGTGGAATTTGAGGGACTGCGGTTGTTTTCGCGGAAGCGTGAGCGCGGGGACTTGGCGGCGGAGATGGCGGAGATTGTGCGGCAGCTGTCGGCGAAGCGGTTCGGGGCGCTTTTCGCGCTGCACCGGACTATGGACCTGGGCGACTATCTGGAGACCGGGGTGCGGCTGGATGCGGAGTTGTCGCCGGAGCTGGCGCTGACAATTTTTCATCCGAAGACGGTGCTGCACGACGGCGGGGCGATTGTGAAGGACGGGCGGCTGGAGGGGGCGGCGTGTGTGTTCCCGGTGAGCCAGCGGGAACTGGCCGACCGCAGCATCGGGCTGCGGCATCGGGCGGCACTGGGGCTGGCCGAGCAGAGCGACGCCGTGGTGCTGGTGGTGTCCGAGGAGACCGGGCAGCTGTCGATCGCGTACGACGGCGACCTTGAGCGCGACCTCGATCCGGAGGAATTTGTCACCAGGCTGCGGGAAATCCTTGCTTCCGATCCGGCGGTCGGGGAGGAGGACGAGGAGATCGAAGCCGCCGCCCCCCGCAAACCCCATGACTGATCTGCTCGCCCGGGATTGGAAGCCGATGCTGCTCTGCCTGTTACTGGCAGCCCTGGTCTGGTTTCTGGTGAACGAACGCCGGGTGCAACCGGTGGTGCCGGAGCTCCTGACGCCTGCGCGTGAACAAAACATATGAAGGCGGGGCGTGGAAGGTGGGACCGGGCGTGAGGTGGGACCGGGCGTGAAAGGTGGGACCGGACTTCCAGGCCGGTCGGCGGCGGGCGCGTCCAAGGCCCGGCCGGTTCCTCGCCTGCTTGTGTGCGTGAACGGGCGCTTGCGTTACCAGCGACGCAGAGCGCCGCGCCCTGAACCCGGGAGGCATGTCGCACGAGAAGGCGAAAAACGCTCTGGCGGCAGACGCGCTCACCGCCGGCGTGCCCGGAGGGCCCGCCCCACCTCGTGACGCCGGCGCTAAAGCCGCTGGCGGAAATCGTCGCCGGGGCGCAGGCTTTCGACGAAGGCGGTGAGCAGGGTGATGACTTTTTCGACGTCGCGGAAGTCGGCCATTTCCACCACGCTGTGCATGTAGCGCAGAGGCAGCGAGACGAGGCCGCTGGGGATGCCGTCGCGGATGGTGAAGATTTTGTCGGTGTCGGTGCCCGAGAACCGCGAGCTGCTTTCGTGCTGGAGCGGGAGGTTTTCGCGGCTGGCGGTCTCGACCAGCCGCTGGACGACCAGCGGGTGGTTGCAGGTCCCGTGAGTGACGGCCGGGCCGCCGCCGAGCACGGTGGCTCCGTGTTTGGCTTTTTCGATGCCCGGGGTGTCGGTGGCGTGAGTCACGTCGAGGCAGAGGGCGACGTCCGGACGGAGCCGGTGGGTGATCATTTTGGCGCCGTTGCCGCCGATTTCCTCCTGCACGGCATTGACGGCGTGCACGGTGGCGGCCGGACGTTTTTTGCGGGCGGCGAGCCGGACCATGACCTCGGCGATGATGAAGCCGCCGAGGCGGTTGTCGAGAGCCCGGCCGATGAGGTGGTGCGGCCCGAAGGTTTCGGCGGCGTCGGCATAGACCGCCGGGTGACCGACGCGCAGGCCGAGGGCGGCGACCTCCTCGGGTTTGGAGGCGCCGACGTCGACGTACAGTTCATGGACTTCGGGTGCTTTTTCCCCGCCGTTGCCGCGGTCGCGGATGTGGATGGCGGTGTTGCCGATCAAGCCGGTGACCGGGCCGTTGTCGCCGAGCAGCGTGAGACGCCGCCCGCGGGCGGTCGCGTAATCACTGCCGCCGATGCGGTCGAGCCGCAGAAATCCCTCAGGCGTGATGTATTTGATCATGAAGCCGATTTCATCGGCGTGCGCCTCCAGCATGACCACGGGCGCTTTCTTCGACGACCCCTGCAGCGTGGCCCAGGCGTTGCCGTACGCGTCGCAGTCGACCGAATCAGCGTGCTTCCGGGTGTACGCGGCCCAGACCCGCTGGCCCGGCATTTCAAAGCCGGTCGGGCTCGGGGTGTTCAGCAGATTGAGGAGGAAGTTTTTGGCTTGGGCATTCATGATCGGAGCAATGGGGGCGCGGGGACGCGGGGATGCAACGGGGGAGTTGGCGGGACCCGGGTGGGGACGCGGGACCGGGGCGGCGGGATCCGGTCCGGGCACCCGGGAGCCGGAGTGGCGGATGATTTCATCCATGCAATTGCGGCGGGGTGGGTTAGGGTAACGGT
>JALRGF010000484.1 GCA_023253495.1 Verrucomicrobiales bacterium | reverse complement strand
AGGCGGGCGGGCCCTGGGATGTGACGAAGATCCTGGCGCAGGATTCGTTGGCGATGCAGAAGCCGGACAGTCCGCTGTGGGGGCCGCTCCATGCGCCGCACCACTGGGGGGAATCGATTTTCGGGTACTACCGGACCGACGACCCGTATGTGCTGCGCAAGCATGCGCAGATGCTGGCGGACGCGGGGGTCGACACGGTGGTTTTTGATGTCACCAACCAGCTGACGTACCGGGAGCAATACACGGCGCTGCTGGAGGCGTGGAGTGCGGTGCGGGCGGATGGCGGGCGCACGCCGCAGGTCGCCTTCCTTTGTCCGTTCTGGCAGCCGGCCCGGGTGGTGCGCGAGCTGTGGCGCGATCTGTATGATCCCGGGCGGTATGCGGACCTCTGGTTCCGCTGGGAAGGGAAACCGATGATCCTCGCCGACCCGGACCGCCTTGCCAGCGAGGCCGTGACCGAGAGTTTCGATGAGCAGGCGGTCGTGCTGCCCGCCGGCCGCACGCTCGGCCAGACCTTCACGATCGACCGTGCGTTCGCGGCGGTGAGCGTGCGGGTGCCGACGTGGCGGACCAGCGACAGCGCGGTCACGGTCACGCTGCGGCAGGAGTCGCCGCAGGGTGAGGTCGTGGCCCGGCACCGGTTTGAAAAGGTTGCGGACAACGACTGGCTGCGGCTGGCCGGCGACCGCGAGTTCTCTGCCGGTACGTATGCGGTCGAATTGAACGACGCGGCCGGCCGGGTCGGATGGTGGTCGAAGGCCGGGGCCACGGTGCTTGGCGGCAAAGCGTGGGCGGATGGGGCGGAGGTGCCGGGCGGGCGCAGCTTGCGGGTGGAATTTGCGGACCCGGTGGCGGTGCGGATCCGCGAGTTTTTCACGTTCCGCGCGCCGCAACCCGATTATTTCCGTGGTCCGACTGCGCCCGACATGTGGAGCTGGCTGGAGGTCCACCCGCAGCACGTTTTCCGCAACCGCCGGGGCGAGAACGAGCAGATGGCGGTCGGGGTGGCGCAGAATGCCGTGGGCGGCCGGCTCGGGTCGATGAGCGAGGCGGCCGGCGCGCGCGGCCGCAGCTGGCACCGCGGGGCGCGCGATACGCGACCCGGGGCGGTGGCGCTCGGCCTGAATTTTGCCGAGCAATTCGCCCACGCGCGGCGCGCCGATCCGCGGGCGCTTTTTGTCACCGGCTGGAACGAATGGATTGCCGGGCGGCACGGCGAATTCAACGGGGTCCGCGAGCCGGTCATGTTCGTTGACCAGTTTGACCATGAACACAGCCGCGACATCGAGCCGATGAAGGGTGGTCACGGGGATGCGTATTATTATCAGCTTGCCGCCGCGATCCGGCGCTACAAAGGGACGCCGGCCGTGCCGGCCGCCGCAGCGGTGCAGGCGATTGCGGTGGACGGCGCGTTTTCCCAGTGGAGCGGGGTGGCGCCCGCGGCGGGCCAGTGGAGATTCGGGCCGAGCGACACCTACCGCGCCATTTCCGACATCACGCCGGCAAACCCGACGGTCGATGCCGCCGCCAACAGCCTCACGTGGAGCTTCGG
>JALRGF010000407.1 GCA_023253495.1 Verrucomicrobiales bacterium | reverse complement strand
GCGGCGCCGTGGGCGGCGAGACGGGCCCGTTGAGCGACGCCGAACTTGTGTTGTTCGTCGATGATGACGAGGCCGAGCGAGTGGAAGAGGTGGTGGTTGAAGAGCAGGGCGTGGGTGCCGACGAGGACCTGCGGGGTGGTGGTGGTGGCGGGTTCGGGTTGGGCGGGCTGGCGGTTGGCGGTGACCAGGGCGACGGGCACGCCGAGCGGGGCGAGGTGGTGCTGGAAGTGGAGGAAGAGTTGTTCGGCGAGGATCTGGGTGGGGGCCATGAGCGCGGTCTGATGGCCGGACTCGGCGACCACGAGGGCGGCGGCCATGGCGACGAAGGTTTTGCCGGTGCCGACGTCGCCCTGGAGGAGGCGGTTCATCGGGTGGGGGGCGGCGAGGTCCTGCCTGATTTCGCGGATGCTGCGGTGCTGGGCGTCGGTGAGCGGGAACGGCAGGGAGGCGAGCCACTGGTCGAGCAGGCGGCCGGGGGCGAGGTGGGTGAAGCCGGAGCGGGTGTCGGCCTGGCGGCGTCGCCGGAGCACGGCGAGCTGGAGGACGAGGAATTCCTCGAGGGCGAGCCAGTGTCTGGCGGCGGCGGCTTCGTCCAGGGAGGTGGGAAAATGGATGGCGCGCCAGGCGTCGGCACGCCGGGTGATGAATCCTTCGGAGGGGGGCGGGGAGCCGGGTGGCAGCAGGGAGATGACCGAGGCGGGATCGAGACGTTCGAGCACTGAGTGAACGGCGTCGCGAAGCGGTTTCTGGGACAGGCCGTCGCCGAGCGGGTAGATGGGCACGAGTCGTCCCATGTGGTTGCTGGTGCGGGGTTCGTCGGGTTCGATGATTTCGAAATCCGGGTGGTCGAGGACGAGGGTGGGTCCGCGGGATTTGACGCGGCCGTAGAAGACGGCTTCCTGACCGGCGGCGAACGACTTGAGGATCCAGGGCATGTGGAACCACCGGCAGCGGATCGGGCCGGCGAGCGGGTGGCCGGCGGCGTCCTCGATGACGACCTCGATATACGACCGGAATCCGAGGCGGCGGCGCCCGCATTCGGTGACGCGGGCGTGAAGGCAGACCGGCTGCGGTGTTTCGGTGAGGGGAAATCCGGGAAACTGGCGGCGGTCCTCGTAGCGGCGGGGGTAGTGCTGCAGCAGGTCACCGGCGGTGCGGAACCCGGCCTTGGCGAGCATGGTCTGAACCCGTTCCGGCACTTCCGGGATGCCGGCCAGCGGCGAGTCCGGAGTGAGCGGATCGGGGGACGGGGCGGCGGGCATGAGGCGGGGTGGTGCGGCGGCTGGGGGTGGGGGTTGGCGGCGCGGGCGGGGATGCGGAGGGGTGGGGATGCCTGGAGGGCCGGGCAGGGTGACGTGATTTGCGGCTGCGTCCATCATTTGCCACGGGGCGCGGGCACGGCATACTGAGCTCCTCAGCCATGTCGAGCATTTACGGCCACGCTTTCCGCATCAGCACATTCGGTGAATCCCACGGGGGAGGCGTCGGCGTGGTCATTGACGGCTGTCCGCCGGGGGTGGTGGTGCGGGCGGAGGACATTCAGGCCGAGCTGGACCGGCGGCGTCCCGGGCAGAGTGAGATTGTGACGCCGCGGCAGGAGGCGGACCAGGCGGAAATCCTGAGCGGGTTTTCCGAGGACGGCCGCACCCTCGGCACGCCGATTGCGATTCTGGTGCGCAACCGCGACCAGCGGTCGGAAGCGTATTCGGAAATGAAGGACACGTACCGTCCGAGTCATGCGGACTACACGTATGACGCCAAATACGGGTTGCGGGCGTGGGCGGGGGGCGGCCGGGCGTCGGCGCGGGAGACGATCGGCCGCGTGGCGGCGGCGGCGGTGGCCGGTCGGGTGTTGCGGCATCTGGTGCCGGGATTCGAGTGCCTGGCGTGGGTGCGGTCGGTCCGGGACGTCGTGGCCGAGGTGGATCCGGCGTGGGTGCGACGCGAGGTGATTGAGGGCAATATGGTGCGCACGGGGGACCCGGCGGCGGTGGCGCCGATGGTCGAGCTGATCAAGCGGATGCGGTCCGAGGGCAATTCGGTGGGCGGGGTGGTGGAGTGTGTGATCCGCGGGGTGCCGCCGGGGCTCGGGGAGCCGGTTTTTGACAAGCTGGAGGCGGACCTGGCCAAGGCCATGCTCAGTCTGCCGGCCACCAAGGGGTTTGAGATCGGGAGCGGATTTGCCGGCACGCTGATGACCGGGCGCGAGCACAATGATGCTTTCCGGATGGAGGGGGGACGGGTGCGCACGGTGGCCAACCGGTCCGGCGGCATCCAGGGGGGTATTTCCAACGGCGAGGATATTGTGTTCCGGGTCGCCTTCAAACCGGTGGCCACCATCATGACCGAGCAGGATACGGTGAACCGCGCCGGCGAAAACACCACCCTGAAGGGCCGGGGGCGCCATGACCCGTGTGTGCTGCCGCGGGCGGTGCCGATGGTGGAGGCCATGGCCACGCTGGTCATCTGCGATCATCTATTGCGGCAGCGGGCGCAGCGGGGGGCGGTGGAGGGGGCCGAGGGGTGCGAGGGGTGCGACTGACCTGAAATTTCCGATGCATGCCTGAGACACTGACCCAATTTTCGCTTCCGGTGCTGGCTGCGGTGTTTGCTGCGGGCATGGCGGCGTTGGCTTTGGTGCGCGGGGTGTTGCGACTGATCCGCGGGATGTTGAAGCTGGCCATCGGGTTTGCGGCGGCGGCCTTTGTTTTTCTGAAGGCGCCGGAGTGGCTGGGCGGGGCGGTGCCGAATCCCTCGGGTGCGTTGCTGGGGGGGATGAGTGTGGCGGGCGGGGCGCTCGGGCATCTCGGGTCCGGACTGATTCTGGGGCGCCTGTTGGGCGGCGGGGAGGGAGGGGGCGCGGCCGGCGGGAACCTGTCCGCGGGCCCGGCGGTGCTGCTCAGTCTGCTGCCATCCGGGGTGCTGATGTGGATCGGGGGGGTGCTGCTGCGGCTGACCGGTTCGTTGAGCGGCATGGCGCAGGTGGATCAGGGGCCGGCGGCGGAGGTACGTCCGTGGCTGAGCGAGGCGCGGTTGATGCTGAGCCGTGGGGCGGTCGGCAAGGTATTTGATGTGCTGGATCCGGTGACGACGCCGGAGGTCGTGCGCCTGTGCGAGATCCTCGTGGTATATCGTGATCCGGCGCGCTGGAAATCGGTGAAGGCGGATCCGGCGCTGGCGCAGTTGCTCCACGATCCGAAGTTCCGGCGGCTGCTGGACGACCGTGAGGTGAAGCATGCCGTGGCGCATTCGAATTACACGCGCCTGTTCACGTTGCCGGAAGTGCGGGCGGCGGCGGCGGACCCCGATCTGGCGCGGGCATTGCGGTCGCT
>JALRGF010000304.1 GCA_023253495.1 Verrucomicrobiales bacterium | reverse complement strand
CGCCTCCAGCCTGCCCTGCTGGCGTGGCGGCCGGGAGTCCTGATCGTATCACGTCTTGACGAGCCCCCCGGAAATCAGGGACACTTCTGCGAAACACTCTTCCTCCGATGTTTCACCCCCGATTCCGGCCGGGGCGCCCGGCCGCGGCCGGGCGCTCGCTGCTCGCCTGGGCGCTCGCCAGCACCCTTGCCGCCCACGCTCAGGTTCACATCAACGAGATCCTCGTTCACAACCCGGGCCGCCCCAATGATCCGGATGCCCGGCTGGACATGGACGGACGCAGCCCGGGCTGGATCGAACTGCACAACTCCGGAACCACCGCCGTAGACCTGACCGGCTGGGCGCTCAGTGACGTCCCGGACCGCCCCGGCAAATGGGTGTTCGCCGCGCCGGTCGCCCCCGCCACCACGCCGACGACCATCCCCGCCGGCGGGTTCCGCCTGATCTTCTGCGGCGGCTACCCGCGCAACGTCGCCACCATCGAACCCCACCCGGATTTCAAACTCGACCACTCCGGCACCATCGTGCTCAGCCGGCCGGACGGCGCCGGCGGATGGACCACCGTCGACCAGATCGGCAGCCTCACCGATCCCTATCCGCCCCAGCGCCCGGCCGTTTCCTACGGTCGCCCTGGCGATGCCCCCACCGCCCCCGCGGTCTTTTTCGAGCAGGATTCGCCGATGGCCGCCAATGCGACCGCCGGCGTCAGCGCCTTCTGTGCCGACACCCGCTTCAGCGTCGACCGCGGGTTTTACCAAACCCCGTTTTCCCTCACCATCACCACGGATACCCCGGGCGCCACCATCGCGTGGACCGTCGACGGCTCCGCCCCCGGCCCCGACCAGGGCACCCAGGTTGCCGCGCCCGACGCCACCACACCGCCCACCGCCACCCTCACTATCACCGGCACGACCATCGTCCGCGCCCGCGCCTGGAAACCGGGGCTCGGATCATCGGACATCGACACCCAATCCTATCTTTTTCCCGCCCAGGTTCTCGCCCAGAACGGCCCGCTGCCGAGCATGGGGCTTACCGACGCCATGACGTTCCGCTGGGGCGCCACCGGCGGCGACCTGCGCTCGCCCGCCGGGCCCGACTGGGAAATCGACCCCGCCATCGTCAACCACCCGACCCCCGCCAACCGCTTCACCCCTGAAGACCTGCAATCGCTGCCGGTCATCTCCGTCGTCACCGATTGGGTCGCCGCCTTCGGCCCGCAATCGATCGCCGCCGGCTCCAACCCGCCACCGCCCGACCAACGCGGGTTCTACGTCGGAACGGCCGTCGGCGTGCCCAATGAAGGCGCAGACCGCCGCTGCTCCATCGAACTGCTCAACCCGCTCGGCAATCCGGATCAACCGAACCCGCACCGCGAATCCCCCGCCAGCCCGTGGGTCAACCGCGGGTTCCAGGCCGACGGCAACGTGCACGTCTTCGGCGGCACCAGCCAGAACCGGTGGAAAAGTTACAAGCTCTCGATGCGCGTCAAAACCGAGCAGGACGTTTCCTTTCCTCTTTACGGCGACGACGGCCCGGCCACCCACGACCTGTTCATCATGGACGCCCGGCTCAACCAGACGTGGCTCCACCCCGACGGCGGCCAGCGCGCGCGCGGCGACTACGTCCGCGACCACGTCATGTCCGACCTGCACAACGCCCTGGGCGGTCACGCCCCCCGCAGCCGGCCCGTCCATTATTTCCTCAACGGGCTCTACTGGGGGCTCTACATCCTCCATGAAAAACCGGATGAAAAATTCATGGCCGACCACCGCGGCGGATCCCAGGACGACTGGGACATCTTCAAACATTCCGCAAAGCACGGCACCGACGGCGGCCCGCTGCTCAACAATGTTGTCGCCACCGGATTGATCGACCCGTTCCGTCCCTTCGGTGCCGGCGGCGAGGCCCAGTTCCTCAATGCCACCACCCTGAAACACTACGAGAACCTCCTCGACCGGCTCGGCCTCGGGCGCTTTGCCCCCAACCCGTCCCCCGACCTCACCACCCGCGACGCCTTCGAAGCCGTCGCCGCCATCCTCGATATCCCGGGATTCATCGACTACGTGCTGCTTCATACCGTGGCCGCCAATACCGACTGGCCGCACAAAAATTATTACGCTTCATTCCCGCGGCACCTCCCCGACGGCCGATGGTCGTTCCACACCTGGGACGCCGAACATGTTTTCAAGGAGGCCGGCGACAACACGTTGACCAGCGGCAACTGGACTGCCGACGACGGCGGCGCCGGCGCCATCATGCGCAAACTCGCCCTGAACCCGGAGTTCCGGATGCGCTTCGCCGACGCCGCCCACCGCCACCTCTTCCACAACGGCGTGCTCAGCCTCGCCAGCCTGCGCGCCGCCTTCAACCGCCGCTTCGCCGAAATCGAACCCGCCGGCGTGCGCGGCGAGTCCGCCCGCTGGGGAGACAACCGCGTCGACGCCACGCCGTACACTTACACCGGCGCCTGGACGACCGAAAAAAACCGGATCCTCAATACCGTGCTGCCCGGCCGCGCCGGCCTCGGCCCCACCCCGTCAACCACCGCTCTCAACCAACTGCGCGCCTTCCGCACCGGCGCCACCGCCGCCCCGCTCTACCCGGGCACCGCCGCGCCCGAATTCCGCCACGCCACCACCGACCAGCCCCAGCACGGCGGCTTCGTGCCGGAAGGATTCGTCCTCAAAATCCACAACCCGAATCCC
>JALRGF010000286.1 GCA_023253495.1 Verrucomicrobiales bacterium | reverse complement strand
CACACGGAAGGACCGCCCCCAGCAGCAGGCCCAGCCGGGGGCCTGAAAAAAATCCGATTCTCAGCATGCAGGAATCATCGCCGGTTCGGGCTGCGGGAAAAGAACCGATTGCGCTGCCTCGCGCCGCTCCGGGCGGTCGCCTGGTGATGGATGCCTCAACCGGAACGCCCTGGCCAGGGCGATTCCGGAGCGCATCGCAGGTTGCGCCCGATGTGGGTAGGGATAGTGATAGCTTGACGATCCGCTTGCAATCCTCCTGAAATGTGAACCTCTTCCCCACCCACTTGCTATCGCCTCTGCATGGAGTCCGATTTCGATCAACCGACCCGCTGGAGCGTGGTCTGGCGCGCCGGCCACGGTGACGCCGGGGAAATGCGGTCGGCGCGCGAGGAACTGGCCCGCATCTACTGGCAGCCGGTGTTTCAGTACATCCGGTGCGCCGGTCTGCCGCCGGAGCGCGCCGAGGACCTGACCCAGGGGTTTTTCGAGCATATTATCAGGCGCAATCTGTTCGCCAGCGCCCAGCGCGACCGCGGCCGGTTGCGCGGTTACTTTTTCTTCGTGCTGCGGCGTTATCTGATCGGGGAATGGCGGCGCGAGAGGCGTCACCAAGGGCACTTCCCGCTGCGGGATGACGATTCCGGTCCTGTGGTCGCCCTGAGCCCGGCGCCGGATCGCGCCTTTGACCGCGCGTGGGCGCTGGCGACCATCCACCGCGCCCTGGAGGACACCGAGTCCGCTTATGCCGCGACCGATCGCGCCGAACTCTTTGCGCAGCTGCGCCCGTTCCTCGCGCCGGACGGGTCGGGCGAAGATCCGGACTACGCGCGTCTGGCTGCCGCCATCGGCAAATCCGAAGGCGCCCTGCGCACTGCCGTGTCGCGCCTCCGCGGTGATTTCCGGACGCATCTTTCCTCGCTGGTCGCCCGCACCCTCGACCACCCGACGCCCGAGGCCGTGCGCGAGGAGATCCGCGACCTGCTCCACTGCCTGTGATTCCGGCCGCGGCCCCGCCTTGCCAAATCGTCCGGAACGGGCGATGAACGCGCCGGACGCCCCCCGACCGACCGCCGCATGCCTCTTCATCTTTTTGACACCCTCAGCCGCAGCATCCGACCGGTGGTGCCGCTCGACGGCCACACCCTGCGGTTCTACTGCTGCGGCCCGACCGTCTACGGCCCGGCGCACATCGGCAACTTCCGCACGTTTGTCATGCAGGACGTCTTCCGCCGTGTCGTCGAAGGCGCCGGCCAGCCGACCCGCCACGTGCGCAACCTGACGGACGTCGATGACAAGACGATCCGCGGCGCGCTGGCCGATGGACGGTCGCTCCACGCCTTCACCGCCATCTGGCGCGACAAGTTTCATGCCGACTGCGCGGCGCTCGGCTGTCTGCCGCCGCACGTCGAACCGAGTGCCGTCGACCACATCCCGCAACAGATCGCGATGATCGGAAAGCTGATGGCCGGCGGGCATGCGTATGCC
Source organism: Verrucomicrobiales bacterium (assembly GCA_023253495.1). GTDB lineage: Bacteria > Verrucomicrobiota > Verrucomicrobiia > Verrucomicrobiales > V1-33 > CAJBME01. The sequence goes on along the minus strand of JALRGF010000286.1, from coordinate 4,217 downwards.
GCTGAGGACGGGTCGGTTTATTTCAAGTTGTCGAGCTTTCCGGCGTACGGCCGGCTTTCGCACCTCGACAGCCGCGAACTCAGACACGGGGCCACGGTGGCCAGCGACGAGTACGAGAGCGACAAGGAGGGCGTGGCTGACTTTGCGCTGTGGAAGGCGCGCAAGCCGGAGGACGGCGACAACCACTGGCCAAGCCCGTGGGGCGACGGGCGCCCGGGCTGGCACCTCGAGTGCTCGGCCATGGCCCTCGAATACCTCGGCGAAACCTTTGATCTCCATTCCGGCGGGGTCGATCTGGTCTTTCCCCATCACGAAAATGAAATCGCCCAGAGCGAATGCTGCACCGGCCAGCCGCTCTGCGCCCATTGGTTCCACATCACCCACCTGCTGGTCGACGGACGGAAAATGTCCAAGTCGCTCGGCAACCTGTACACGCTGGATCAGCTTGCGGCCATGGGGCATGACGCCATGGCGGTGCGCTGGGTGCTGCTCAACGGCCATTACCGCCAGCCGCTCAATTTCACCCTCGACAACCTCGCCGGCGCCCGCTCCGCCCTCGGGAAACTGGCCAAATTCGCCGCCGCCTTGGAAGCCCGCGCCGCCGGCACCCCGGCTGCGCCGCGCCTCACCGCCGCCATCCACCCGGCCTGGGACGCGCTGCTCGACGACCTCAATGGGCCCAAGGCGCTCGGCCAGCTCTTTACGCTGATCAGTGAATCCGCCCCCGCCTCGCTCAGCCCGGCGGATGCCGCCGACACCCTGGCCGGCCTGCGCTGGCTTACCGGCACGGTGCTCGGACTCACCCTGCCCAACCTCCCCGACGCCGCCACCACCGAGGTGCCTCCGGACATCCGGGCGCTCGCCGACCGGCGCTGGGCCGCCCGCACCGCCAAAGACTGGGCCGCCGCCGACTCCCTGCGCGCCGATCTCGCCGCCCGGGGGTGGTCGATGAAGGATGGGAAAGAAGGGTATACGCTGACACCCGCACCCTGACGCTGAGATCCCGACCGCCCCGCCCACACACATCCGCCGGCCCGCGCCGCCACCACCACCGGTATGGCCATCGCGCTCCCCGCCCCCCGCAGCCATCGCGCCCGCTTTTTCCCGCCATGAAACCATCATTGCTCCACCTTTCCGCCGCCCTCAGCCTGAGCTTCATCGCCCCGGGCGTCATCGCCCAGGACTCCGCGCCAGCCACCCCGTCCGGCGCTGAAGCCGCCGCCGATCCGAAGGCCGATGAGGCCGCCAAAAAAGCGCGCGACGAGGAAGCCCGGAAAAAAGAAGCCGAAGAAGCCAAGGCCGAAGAAGCCCTCAAAAAAGAAGCCGAACCGCTGACCCGCCGGCTCAAGGGCGAAGCCGCCGGCAAGCTCTGGGAACTGGTCCAGAAAGGCGATGACGACGCGCTCCAGGCCACCGGACTGCCCGCCGCCACCCTCGAGACCCTCAAAGCCGAACGCGGCTCGCTCAAAGGCCTGCACAGCCTCCTCGCCCACGAAAAACTCGGCAAGGAGGTCCTCAAACAACTCGTCGCCTACGGCAGCTCGTCGAAATTCGCCAAGGCCATCGAAAAGGAAGCCAAAGCCAAGGAGTCCGCCGAAAAGGAACGGGTCCGCGAAAAGAAAAAAGCCAAACGCGATCGCGACAAGGAGGAGTAATCCTCCCGGGACCGCCGCAGTCTCTCTGCGGCTCGTCGGCCCGGGCGCCGTCCTCAACGACCTTGAGCGCCCTCAATACCCTGCCGCCGGACGTGCCCGAGAGTGTGAAGGCCGTGGCCATCGAGATGAGTGCGGCCTGCTCCTGCGCCATCGATCCGGCCTGCCCCAAGCGAGTTCCGGAACCAGCCGTGCGTGGCGAGTGCCCGGCGTTTTTTGACCGGTGGTTCACGCAGGCCGTACGCGGCAAGCTCCAACCCGTCGTTGATGCCCGTTTACACGGCTTTGCCACCCCCCGGCCTTCTGACCGGCATCATCATCATTGCAGAAGACCCGAAAATCAAATAACTCCACTGCCTCACCGTCACTTGCACTTTGTGAAAACAAAACACCTCGTTCCCGTGCTCTTCGCCGCGCTGTTGTGCCGCGGCTTCGCGCAACAACTTCCCACCACCGGCACGGTGGAATCGCGTTTGGGAAAACTCGAATTGGAAAACGGCTACCCGACGAGCGAAACGGCCGCAAAGCTTTACGATGACATCGACTTTCAGCGCGCGTGCCAGGCTTACCTGTGGGCCTTGCCGATCATGGCCATGTACCAATGGCAGCAGGAACAGCGTACTAAATTCGGCGCGGGGAATCTCGACTACGTCGACTACCTGACCTTCCGCGACAAGCTCGGACTCCTCACGGCCAATGCCACGACTCCCTACGTGATGGCTTTTCCCAACATGGAGAAAACCGGACCGCTGGTCGTCGAAGTCCCACCGGGTGCCATCGCCGGTGGCATCGTCGACTTTTGGCAGCGCCCGCTCACCGATTGCGGGCAGACCGGACCCGACAAGGGTGCCGGCGGCAAATATCTCGTGCTCGGTCCCGGGGATGAGCCGATCAAGCCCGAGGGCTACTACGTGGTCCAATCACCCACGGTGAACATCTGGTCCGGCCACCGCGCGCTCGATCCGGATCCGGAGAAAGCGAAGGCGACCATCGCCGAGCTTCGTATCTATCCTTACAGCGAGCGCGAGAATCCTCCCGCCACGCGCCATGTTTCGCCCGACGGACGCAAATGGAGCGGCGAGCAACCGCGCGGTCTCGCCTACTGGGAGGGCTTGTCCAAAATCATCAACGAGGAACCGGTGCTCGAGCGCGACCGCATCATGCTCGGGATGCTCCAACCTCTGGGCATCGAAAAGAGCAAGCCTTTCAACCCCGACGAGCGGCAGAAGAAACTGCTCATCGATGCCGCGCAGACCGGCGAATTGATGGCCCGCACCATCGGTTTCGAAAAACGCTTCGAAGGCGTGAAGGTCTGGCCGGGCAAGCAGTGGGAGATCTCCCTTTTTCTCAAAGAAACATCGCAGGAGACGCCGACCCACACGCAACTCGACGAGCGCACCTCGTGGTTCTACGAAGCGGTCGGGGTGTCCGTCGGCATGATGGGCCGCACCGTCGGCGCGGGTCAGGTCTACCTGGAATCATCCAAGGACTCCGAGGGCCGCTGGCTCGACGGCGGCAAAAAGTACCGTCTCCGTGTCCCGCCCGATGCGCCCGTTGCGCAGTTCTGGTCCTTCACGGTCTATGACAACGAAACACGCTGCTTTGTCGACACGGGAACAAATCCCGATCGATCTTCGCGGGACACCATCGTGAAAAACAACGACGGCTCGGTGGATCTTTATTTCGGCCCCGAGGCTTCCGCCGGCAAACCCGAATCCAACTGGATCAAAACCCTCCCCGGCAAAGGTTGGTTCACCTACTTCCGTCTCTACGGACCAACACAAGCCTATTTCGACCGCTCCTGGGTGCTGCCGGATATCGAAAAAATAGAATAGTCCGGCTCCGGCGCGCACAGCGCGGCGCCCGCGGGCGTGGACGACCTCAAGCGGCCGGGCGCTGCGGGAAGAAGTCCTGCTAACGGGCGGGTTCCGGGATTTCAGCATGGCGGAAAAGTTTGCCCAGCCGCATCACCGGGCTGTGGATGGCGGACAACCGCGAAAGCGCCCGCCGCACCTTCGGATCTCCATCGCCCCAAAGGGCCATGGACGGGGAGGCGGCGCCGGCCAAGGGGTGCGCGGGTCATGTGAGGGGGGGGGCAGCGGAGGCCTTGGCGGGTTTCTTTCTCAGGCACCTGGGACGAGGCGCCTTGTCCCTTGAAGCCGTCTGTCGATCGCTGCGCGGGCGGTGGCGTTGAGCCGCAGCAAGACTGCGGCGGTCCCAGCGCAGCACCCCTCACGAGGCGAACCGCAGCACCTTGGCCGGACCGGCTTCCGCATCCCGGTTCATCTTCCGGCACGCCGCCTCGCAGATGTCCATCACCAGGGCCTCGCTGATCGCATAAATCACCTGCGCCCCGCGCCGCTCGCGCGACAGCAGCCCGGCCTCGTGCAACACCTTCAGTTGCCGCGAAATATTCGCCTGCGAGGTGCCCAGCACCGACTGCAATTCATTCACACTCCGCGGCCCGCGCTGCAATTCCTGCAGCAACGCCAAGCGCGTCGCATCCCCGAACGCCCGGAACACCCCGGCCAGGCGCTCCAACGCCGCCCGGTCAAAAGAAGCCTC
>JALRGF010000078.1 GCA_023253495.1 Verrucomicrobiales bacterium | reverse complement strand
AGTATCACAGTTCCCGCAGTGCAGCGATGCGATCCTCGATGGGCGGGTGGGTGTTGAAAAGGTGGGTCCACCGCTTGGCCTGCTCGGTGTCCTCACGGGTCGGTACCGGCTCCTCGATCCACAGGTGGGCGGTGGCGCGGTTGCCGGGGACCCATTGGAGCACGGTGCTGGTGGTGCTGACGACGCTGGCGTTGGCGGGCACGGGGTTTCCGGCGGCGGCGGTCCGGGCCGGTTGCAGCGCCTGCACGATGTCCGGAAAGTCGGTTTCCATGAAATCGACGCCGCCGGCCGCCACGGACCGCATGGCGTCCGGATCCAGGATGGTGAAGACCTCGACGATGAAACCTTCGCTTTTGGCCTTGGTGCAGAAGCTGAGATCGGGAGTGGTCGTGGCGAACGAGAACCCGGCCACCCCGAGGGCGCGCAGGTTGGCGAAATAGGCCGGGTCGGTGCGCCACGCGTCGTCCGGAGCGCCCCAGAAAATCTTGGCTCCGGGGATGAGGGCACGGATTTCCGCGGCGTAGGCTTCGTCGCCCGGAGTCCAGAACCACAGGTCCTCAAGGGGGAAATCTGTTTCGGTGACGGCGCGCCGGAATTCGGCCGCCTGGCCCGGAGTTTTGATGTCGAGGTAGAGGATCCCCTTGCCCTTGGCGGCATTCATGGCTTCGACGAGGGTGGGAACGCGTTCACCGGCGAAGGCGGGGTCGTATTTGCTGCCGGCATCCAGCGCCTTGAGCTGGGCCAGGGTGGTGTCGGCCACGGCTCCGCTGCCGTTGGTGGTGCGTTCCAGGGTTTCGTCGTGGAAGCAGACGGCGATGCCGTCAGCGGTCAGGCGGGTGTCGACCTCCACGCCGGCGGCCCCGTCCTCGAACGCGAGGCGCAGCGCGGCCAGGGTGTTGTCCGGTGCTTTGCCGAAGGCGCCGCCGCGGTGGCCGATGGCGCCGACGTGGCGGGACATTTTCGGGGTGAGCGGGGCGGGGGCCGGGCCGGGCACGGTGGTCCCTCCGGCGTGGGGTCCGCCGAGCGCGGCGATTTCCGGGCCGCTCAGGGCGCGGTCGAAAAACGCGAGGCTGGCGAGGAATCCCGGAGCGGTTTCGCCATCGTTGTCAGTGAGGACCAGCAATTCCGGTCCGAGGGCGAAGCGTTCGCCGAGACCTGAGCCGGTGGTGCCGATGGCACCGACGAATTGGCCGTCGACGTATCGCTGGACCTGACCTTCACCGGGGGCGGCGCGCAGGCTCAGGGCGATGCGATGCCAGGCACCGGTGGTCACGGTGCCGCGGTAATTGCCGCTGATGCCCGGCCCGCCGCCGATGGCATTGAGCAGGAAAAAATCGGCGTCATCCGAGTTTCCGATATTGGTCTGGAAGAACGCCCGGTAGACCCCGTCGCTGGTCGCGGGGTAAAAGATGTCAAAGATGAGCGTGTAATTGGAAACAAAATTGCCGGCGCCCTCGCCGAAGGCCCCGTTGGGTGCGGCGGCGTGCGTGAGCAGATACCCTTGGGCGGCGGTGCAGGCCGGGAAAGCCATGACGTCGGGATCCACGCCACCGATGGCCGGCACTCCGAAGGTGCTGGCTTTGCCGAACTGCGTTTCGGACGGTCCCCATCCCACGGCTTCCGCGTCGAAATAGGCGAGCGTGCCGGGGCCGGTGGCCGCGGCCAGCCGGTCCGCCGGGTTGTCGAAACGGAAGACGGTGGGCGCGGCGGCCGCAGCCGAAGCAATGACGGCCGAAGCGACGGCGGTGCGGGCGGAGATCGGGAGGAGGTGAGTCGTGATGGAGGCCCGTGCGAAGAGATGGCGGCGTGTGGTCATGTCAGGGATTCAGCGGGCGAGGGGGGACGAGTGAGGGGCGGATGCAGGAAGCGGAAGGCATCGCCGTCGAAGAGCCCGAGGTCGCTCAGCTTCAGATGCGGGATGACCAGCAGGGCCATGAAGGAAAGCGTCATGAAAGGGGCCTGCAGGGTGGCGCCGGATTCCTTGGCCATACGATCGATGGCCGTGTAGGCCGCGGCCACCCGGTAGCCGTCATCGTCACTCATCAGGCCACCCACGGGCAGGGGCAGAATCGATTCGAGCGCGTCGCGCACGCAGCTCACGCCGCCCCGTTCGCGGATAACCAGATTAACGGTGCGGCAGAGCGACTCGTCATCCACACCCACCGCCACGATGTTGTGCGAATCGTGGGCCACCGAGGAGGCGAGGGCTCCGGTTTTCAGGCCGAAATTGCGGATGAAGGCGGCGGCGACCGGAGCTTCCCGGTAGCGGTTGACGACCACGATCTTGAGAATGTCATGATCCGGGTCGGCGACCCAGTGGCCCTCGAGCCGGCGCGGCTGGAGCGGCAGGCGGCCGGTGATGAGCTGGCCGTCCAGTGCCTCGATGACCGGCAGCGGGTAGACCGCCGCTCCGCCGTCCGGACATTGGAAATCGGACGGTTGTTTCGGTGCGCAGGAAAACCGGTTGACCTCGCGTGCCAGCCTTGATGCCTCCGCCTGCGGGTCCACCGCCGGGATCAGACTGCGCCCGTGGCGGGCGACGCAGCAGCCGTTGATCCACGTCTCGGTGACCCGGAAGCCGGTCAGATCTTCGACCAGGATGAAATCAGCCGGGTCGCCCGGACGGAGCTGTCCGACCTCCAGCCCGTAATGAAGCACCGGATTGACGCAGGCGGCGCGCAGGACGTTGAAGATATCGATGCCCCGGGCCACGGCCCGCGCGCACAGGCGGTCGATATGCCCTTCCACCAGACTGTCCGGATGCATGTCGTCACTGCCGAACATCAGGTGGTCGGCGTGCTCGTGCAGCAGATCGGCGAGAGCCTCGAAATTGCGGGCCGCACTGCCTTCCCGGATGATGATTTTCATGCCCGCCTCGAGCTTTTCCCTGGCTTCCGCGAGCGTGAAGCATTCGTGGTCGGTGGAAATCCCGCGCGCCACATACCGGCGCATGTCGTCGCCGCGCAGGCCGGGAGCATGGCCGTCGACCGGCTTGCCCCTCTGGCGGGCGGCCTCGATCTTGCCAAGCACCTCGGGGTCGCCGTGCAGCGCGCCCGGGAAATTCATCATTTCGCTCAGGTACAGGATTTCCGGCCGGTCGAGGAGTTCCTCGACCGCCCGGCAGTCGAGCTCGGCCCCGGCGGTTTCGAAGACGGTGGCCGGCACGCAACTGGGCGCGCCGAAGTAGAATTTGAACGGCACCGTCCGGCCGTTTTCGATCATGAAGTCGACCCCCTGTTTTCCGCAGACATTGGCAATTTCGTGCGGATCGCTCACGGTGGCCACCGTGCCGTGGACCACCGCGAGGCGGGCGAAGGCCGAGGGAATCAGCATCGAGCTTTCGATGTGGACGTGGGCGTCAATGAACCCGGGCAGGAGAAACGGCAGGCGGTCGGTTTCCGGGCCTTCGGGCAGCGGGTCCACCGCGAGCAGCCGGTCGTTTTCCACCACCAGCCGGGCCGGAAAAATCTTACGCTCCAGACAATCCACCAGCCTGCCTGTGATGATGTGCGCCATGGTCGAATGTGTTGGGCAAGGGGGGCCTGGATGCGCACCCTGCCGGTACATTGCGTTATGCGGTTACGCGGGGCAAGAAATTCCGCCGGAGGCCACGCGGGTGCGGAATGGCCGGGCGCTGCGGGCAGCGGGAAGCCGGGCGCTGTGGGCAGCGGGAATTTTCCGCTTGTCCGCAGCGTGGATGCGCGAAGGGTAAATCGAATGACGGGGTGGGCGGTTTTCGGCCGCGACGTCCCGGTCCGGTTCTGCCGTATTCCTGAGATTCCGTGACATCCAGCACCCCCACATCCGCGAGCACACCCATGGGTCCCCAATGGCTTCTTTTCGCCCTCATGACCGTCGTGTCCTGGGGAGTCTACGGCATCCTTCTGCACAAGGGCCAGGTATTGATGGGGGATCCGGTCAACGGGCGCTACAAGGCGTTTCTGTTTGTCGGGGTGGCCTATTTTGTGGTGGCAATCCTCGGACCGCTGCTGGTGATGAAGTCGGCCGGGGCGTCGTGGAAATTCACGGCCGGCGGCATCAACTGGAGTTTTGTGGCCGGGGTGGCCGGGGCGATCGGGGCGTTCACCACGCTGCTGGCTCTGGGGGCCGCTTTCAAGGGGAAGGTGGCTAATCCGCCGGCGGTGGTGATGTCGCTTGTTTTTTCCGGGGCGCCGATCGTGAATGCGCTGGTGTCGATCTGGCTCGACCGGATTTCGGGCAAGCAGTATGCGTTGCCGTGGCCGTTTCTGACCGGCATTGTCATGGCAGCGGTCGGCGGATTCATGGTGGTGAAGTTCAAACCGGTGGCGCCGCCGGACAAACCGGCCCCGGCGGCGGGACGGCCGGCGGCGGCGGCCGCTGCCGGTTTGATTCAGCCGCCGGAGGTGGTGGCGGCGTTGCGGGTGGCTCCCGGGTATGCGGATGTGAGCGTGCGTTCCTACCGCATTTCCTGAGTGATTCATGTCTGTGTCGGCCGTGCAATGGGACAAGCTCCGGCGGCTGCTCGGGGCGATACTGCCGGAGAACCGGTTTTATGCGGACCGCCTGCCGGCGAAGTGGCGGCCGCGGACCATGGACGAATTTGTCGGCCGTTGTCCGTTGCTGACCAAGCATGAACTGGTGGCGGACCGCGAGGCGCATCCGCCGTACGGGACGAACCTGACCTGGCCGCTCGAGCGGTACACGCGGTTTTGTCAGACCAGCGGGACGACCGGCCGCCCGCTGCCATGGCTGGATACTCCGGAAGACTGGGCGGCGATGCTCTTGTGCTGGCGGCGGGTGTATGAGGCGGCAGGGGTGGTGCCGGGCCGCGACCGGGCGTTTTTTGCGTTCACGTTCGGTCCGTTTCTGGGGTTCTGGACGGCTTTTGAGGCGGCGTTGGGAATGGGGGTGATGGCGATGCCCGGCGGCGGGTTATCGAGCACGGCGCGGTTGCAGGCGATGGTGGAAAACCGGGCGACGGTGCTGTGCTGCACGCCGACGTATGCGGTGCGTCTCGGGGAGGCGCGGGTGGCGCATGGCATTGTGACCTCGGTACGACTGATCATTGTCGCGGGCGAACCGGGAGGCAGCATCGAGGCCACCCGGCGGCGGCTGACCACCCTCTGGCCGGGGGCGGTGGTCTTTGATCATCATGGACTGACCGAGGCCGGTCCGGTGACCCACGAGGAGCCCGGATTGCCGGGATTCCTGCGCGTCATCGAGGAGTCGTATTTCGCGGAGGTGCTGGATGTGGAAACCGGTCGTGAAGTGCCGGACGGGAGCCGTGGCGAGCTGGTGCTCACCACGCTCGACCGTCTCGGGTGTCCGTTGTTGCGCTATCGCACCGGGGATTTTGTGGTGAAGGCGCGGGCGGCGGACGGCGGGCTGCTGCTGGCGGGCGGGATTCTGAGCCGGACTGACGACATGGTGGTGGTGCGCGGGGTGAACATTTATCCCAGTGCGATTGAGGGCGTGTTGCGGTTGTTTCCCGAGGTGGCCGAGTACCAGGTCCGGGAGGAGTGGGTCGATGGTATGCTGGAACTGCGGCTGGTGGTGGAATTCCATCAGGATGCGGACGCCGCCCTCGTCCCGGTCCTGGAAAAGAGCCTGACCGATGCGCTGGCGTTGCGCATTCCGGTCGAGGTGTTTCCGCCGGGCAGCCTGCCGCGGTTTGAATTCAAGGCGCGCCGCTGGGTCAAGGCGCCGCCGGCGGCGTAAGCTCGGCGCACCCCGAGGCGCGGCCGCGGGGCGGATGGACTCAGAGCCCCATGGCGGCGGTCAGGGCGCGCTGCATGACGCCGGCGTCCGGCAGAACGCCGGTCCAGTAATGAACGCCGAGCACGCCCTGATTCACCAGCATGGACAGGCCGTCGAGCGTGCGGCAGCCGCGCGCCGCGGCGTCCTGCAGCAAACGCGTTTGCGGCGGGTTGAAGACGACATCAGCGACGATCTGGCCGGCGCGCAGTGAGTTGATGGCGAGCGGCAGCCGGGCGTCCGGGTCATACAGGCCGATGGACGTTCCGTTGATGATGATGTCGGTAGTGGCGGGTACTTCGAATTCGTTTTCCCAGGTCACCAAAGCGGCCTCGGTGGCGAGCGATTCCGCGAGCGCTTTCTGCAGGGAGCGGCCCCGTTCCGGGGAGCGGTTGACGATGGTGAGGTGGCCGATGCCGGCGAGCACGAGTTCGACGGCAATGGCGCGGGCCGCGCCGCCGGCGCCGAAGAGGACGACGTTGGTGCCGCGCGGGTCGGTCAGGTCGCACAGCGACCGCAGGAACCCCTGGCCATCGGTGTTCTCACCGATGAAGCGGCCGTCGTCGTGACGGACGACACAGTTGACCGCACCGATGGCGGAGGCCGAGCGACCGAGACCGTCGAGCAGCGGGATGACCGAAACCTTGTGCGGCATGCTCAGGTTCCAGCCGAGGAAACCGCAGGCGCGCAGCCCGGCCACCGCGTCGGCCAGCTTTTCCGGCGGCACCTCCATGTTGATGTAGCGGGCGTCGATCCCGTGATGGGCGAAGGCCGCCTCGACCATGGCGACAGTGGGGTTCCCGGCGGCCCCTTGCGAGAGGCAGCCGACGAGGTCTGGGCGGAATCCGGGCATGGCGGCAGGCGGAAAAGATGAAAAATGAAGGATGAAGGAGGCAACAGGGAAAAAGCCGGGGGCGCGGGGAGGTCAGCCGGGTTGGCGGCAGAACGTATCTTCGGCGGGGGTGGTGCCGGGGGTGGCGGTGATGTCTTTTTTATTGGCGGCGAGGTGGGTCAGACAGTGCCAGACGTCCTCGGGATCAGCCCCGAGAGTGGCGGCCATGGCGTCAGCAGTTTGCGGGCTGGAAGTGACGGCGGCGCGCACCCGGCTGAGCAGCGTGAGGAAGACGGCGGCGGCCTTTTTGCCGGCTTCGACGCCGGGCTGGTGGTAGGCGTTGATGTGGACGAGGCTGGCGTAGAAGCTGACGGCGCGTTCGTAGAGCGCGATCAGGGCACCGAGGTGGAAGGCGTCGACGCGCGGGATCGAGAGCGTGAGCGAGGCGCGGCCGTTGTCGAAGAGGGCGGAGCGCGTCCCCCGCAGGAACCCCTGGAGGTAATCACCGGGGGTGACGCCGGGGTCGACCTCGATTTCCGGGCCCGGGGAGGCTTCGCGGACTTCGATGAAGGTGGCGAAGAAGTTGTTCACGCCGTCGCGGAGTTGCTGGACATAGGCGTGCTGATCGGTGGACCCTTTGTTGCCGTAGACGGCGATGCCCTGATTGACGACGGCGCCATCAAGGTCGTGTTGTTTGCCGAGCGACTCCATGACCAGTTGCTGGAGGTATTTGCTCATGAGCGAGAGCCGGTCCTTGTAGGGCAGGATGACCATGTCTTTGGCGCCCCGACCGCCACCGGCGTGGTGCCAGGCGAGAGCGAGGACCATGGCCATGTTCCGGGGAGCGGGGGTGGAACGGGTGTGGGCGTCGACAGCTGAAGCCCCGGCGAGCAGAGCGCGGACGTCGGCCCCCTGGAGGGCGAGGGGCACGAGCCCGACGGTGCTCATCAGGGAAGTGCGACCGCCGACCCAGTCGGTCATGGGAAAGATGCGGAGCCACCCGTGTTTAAGCGCGTGGGCTTCCAGTTTGCTCTGGATGCCGCCGGCAGCGGTGCCGGTGACGGCCACGGCGTGGTCGGCCATGTTCAGTCCGGCGGCGGAGTAGGCGGCTGCGGCGGCGAGCATGCCATTGCGGGTTTCCGGGGTGCCGCCGGATTTGGAAATCACCACGCAGAGCGTGTGTTTCAGGGCGTCCCCGATTTCCGCCAGCACGCGGTCCAAGCCGTCAGGATCCGTGTTGTCGAAAAAGTGGGTGCGGAGGGGGGCGGCCCAGTCGTCGACCAGCGCGGCGGCGGCCAGCTGCGGCCCGAGCGCGCTGCCGCCGATCCCGATGATGAGAAGGCGGGTGAAGCGACCGCCGGCGGGCGGGGCGATGCGGCCGGCGTGCACGTCCGCGGCGAAGGACAGGCTGTCAGCAAGGTCGCGTTCGATTTCGGCGCGGATTTCCGGGGTGGGGGCGAGGGCCGGGGTGCGCAGCCAGTAGTGTCCGACCATTCGGCCTTCGTCGGGGTTGGCGATGGCGCCCTGTTCCAGGGCGGCCATGTCGGCGAGGGCTTTGACGCAGAGCGGAGCCATACGTTCGAAGTAGCCGTCGGGAAATCCCATGCGGCTGACATCGAGCGAAAGGCCGGTGTCGGAGTCGCGGAGAAAGGCATTCTGGAATGAGGACCAGTGAGATGCGGGCATGACGAAGAGCGTGAGCTGGTGGAAAAAGGGGGTTGGGCGGATGAAGGCGGTCGCGGCGGACCGGCCGTCGCTATGGCATACCGCGCCCCCACTGCTCCTGCATCCGATTTTCGCCTTATGAGCATTTCATTTCGGAAACCGGGAGATGGCGGACGGTCGGCACCCGCGGCTGCGGTTTACCGTCCGGGCCCTGACCAGGACTGGAGTTGGCGTCCGGAAAAAAAGAGAGTAAGGTGAAAGATGAAGTTCGGATTCCGTCGTTTCTCCCGGCGCGCTGCGATCCGGTCGTTGGTGGGTGGTTCATTGATGATGCCGGCAATTCTCGCGGAGCTGAGCCGGGCCGGTCAGAGTCCGGTGGCCCCGCTGCCGTCACATTTCCACCCACGGGCGAAACGGGTGATTTTTCTGTTCATGACCGGCGGGGTGTCGCATCTGGACACTTTTGATCCCAAGCCGCGCCTGATTCAGGACCATGGCGGGGTGGTGCCGAAAGGGATGCCGGGGGCGGGGAAATTTCTGATCGGCACCAAGCGGACATTTCAGCCGGGCGGCCGGTGCGGCACGCTGGTGAGTGATTTGTTTCCGCGGGTGCGCGAGTGCATGGACGACATCTGTCTGGTCCGGTCGATGATCGCGGATCACGGCAACCACTTTGAGGCCACACTGCAGATGCACACCGGGAGTTTCAGCTTTGTGCGACCGAGCATCGGGTCGTGGGTGAGCTACGGACTGGGCACGGAAAACCGGAATCTGCCGTCGTTCGTGGTATTGGCGCCGCATTTGCCGTATGCCGGCGGCCAGGTGTGGGGCAATGATTTTCTGCCCGGGGTGCACCAGGGGGTGCGGGTGGTGCCCGGAGCCGAGCCGGTGCCGAATCTGGCGCCGCGGCTGGAGTCGCCGTCGCTGCAGGAACTGGAGCTCGGGCTGCTGCAGCAGATGAACCGGCGCCACCTCGGGGTGCGTGGCGGCACCGATCCGGCGCTGGCAGCGCGGATTCAGGCCTTTGAAACGGCGTTCGGCATGCAGGCAGAGGCGCCGGAGGCCTTTGATCTGACCCGTGAGAGTGACGCCACCCATGCCCTGTACGGACTGGAGCGCGGGAGCACCAAGGGGTTTGCCTGGCAGTGTCTGGTGGCGCGGCGGCTGGCCGAGCGCGGCGTGCGGTTCATCGAGCTGATCGACACCGGGGCCAGCAACAACTGGGACTCTCATGGCGACATGGGCGACCATGACCGGCTGGCACGCAATGTGGACCAGCCGATCGCCGGGTTGCTGCGCGACCTCAAATCGCGCGGCATGCTCGACGATACCCTGGTCGTCTGGGCGACCGAGTTCGGTCGCACGGCCTTCAATGACAGCGCGAATCACAAGGGCCGTGAGCATCACAAAGAGGTTTTCTCGTGCTGGATGGCCGGAGGCGGGGTCAAAGGCGGGCTGGCTTACGGGGCCAGCGACGATTACGGACTGAAGGTCGCGGAGAACGCCGTGCACGTGCACGACCTCCACGCCACCATTCTGCACCTGCTGGGGTTCGACCACGAGCGTCTGACTTTCCGCCACGGCGGCCGCGACCA
>JALRGF010000190.1 GCA_023253495.1 Verrucomicrobiales bacterium | reverse complement strand
ACTGACCGGCGCAGGGTCAGCGACGAACGACCCTCCGGCCCGAAAACGTAGCGCACCGGCTGACCGTTTTCCGTCACCTCGAAGATCAGGCCGGCCTGGAAATGACCGAAGGCGCGGGTTTCGAATGACGTCCGCGTCTGCAGCACCCAGTCGCCGGTATCCGGCAGGTCCTGGGTGGCCGACGGGAACCCGCCGCCGTTGAGCGGCAGGGCGGTGCGGTCAAGCACCTGGACCAGCAGGGTGCCCGGCTCGTCCTCCAGCGAATACCAGGTGTTCCCGATGGTGTTGCCGCGCAGCGGCAGGTTGGTGGTGCTCAATCCCGCATCCAGCGACGGCCCGGTGGTGAACGACCGGAAGTTCCCGACGGCAAAGACCGTGACCTCACGCCGCACCGCCGCCTGGAGCCCGGCCGGATCGGTGACCACGAGGTCGAGCACATACACACCCGGGCGGGTGAAACGCGCCGTGGCCAGACCGGCACCGGTCGGCACCAGCGAGGCGCCGGCGGCCGGACTGACCGTCCATGCGTACTGCAGCGCGCCGCCCTCGGGGTCGCGGCTGGCGGTGGCATCGAGCGCCATCGCCTCGTTGACCGCGAGGTTGAACGACGGCGGGGTGGCAGCCAGCGCGGCCAGCGGCGGTGCGTTCGGCGTCAGGCTGACGGCAAACGGCACGCTGGCAATCAGCTCGCCGTCGCGGCCGAGGGCACGCACGTTGAAGGCGTTGGCACCGGAGGCGAGCGCCACACCGCGAAGCCGCCATTTGCCGAAGCTGCTGGTGTCCGGAATCCAATCGAAAACGGCCTCCGGATGCCCCTCGGCCTCAACCGCGAAGACCCGTGACGGAGCCAGCCCCTCGAGCGTGAAGAGCGGTGTGGTGACCGTCTGGCCGCCGGCCGTGGTCACCGAGAAGGCGCGGGTGTAGTTCGGCGAACCCGCGCTGCTGCCCGCGCCATTGATGAAGGTAATGGCCGGTGCCTGCCGCCCGGTGAACCACGTCTGGTAGTTGAAAGCGGACGTCTTGAAAGGCGCCAGCGAATCATTCAGGCTCGCCTGGTAGTTGTGCGCGTCCAGCCAGGCGTTCATCCGCGGCGAGTCCTTGGCGTATTTGCTGATCAGTTCGGAGAGATAGGAAATCACCCGCTGCCGGAACCACGGACGCCCGGTCAGGTTCGTCCACCCCTGACCCCCGGCCGTGCCGATGAACCCCTCGCCGGTATTCTGGAACGCCAGATCGCTGTCCCAATGGTGGAACTCGAACTTCCCGTCCGCCGCCCGGCGGTAGAAATACCCGTTCTTGCCGCGGTTCAGCGTGAAATTGTCCCACTCGCCAATGTACCCGCGCACCGCCGTGTAGATGGCGGCGCGCTCTATGTCGAGCTGACGTGACACCTGATCGCGCCAGGTGTCGGACGTCGGCACGCCGCTCACCGTGGTCCTGATGAAGGCGGCCAGCGACGAATAGTCGTACCGGTCCTCCGGAAACCGCAGCGGGAAATTCCCATGGAAGAAAATCGGGCTGTCGGCCGACGGCGTCGTCGGCACCGACGTATTGGTCCAGTCGTTCAGCGACCAGCGGCCGGTCACGCTGCCGGCATCCAGCCGGTTTTCCGCACCCGGGGAATTGGGTGCCTGATCGTACATGTACCAGGCGTCGTCGATTTCATACAACTCGCCATTCTCGCCGTCAGCATAGCCCCGGTTGAAGAAATCACTGTCGGTCGGCTCCATGTCATCGCCGAGGCGCGGGGCGTCCTGATTGACGATCTGCTGGATGAACTCGTGGTCCGGCACCGGGTAGCCAAAGAGGTAGAGCCAGTGCCGGGCAATGCGGTTGTGGAAGCGGGAAGCGCCGGCAGCGTCGTTGTCGACCCCGGTTTTCGAGCGGTTGCGGTAGAGCGTATCACCCGGCGATTTCCAGCGCATGCGGTCCAGGGTGTTGGCGTCGGTGCGGGTCCACGGGCTGCCGCCTTTGCGCGCGCCCGCGTTGTGGAGCACCTCCGGACCACCGGCAAAGGTGGTTTCACCAAGGATCACGGTGCAGTTGAATTCGTAGTTCGACATGCGCGGAAAGTCCCAGTCGAACTTCGACGACCAGCCGGCATTACCGAGCGCATCGCGGTGGTATTTGGAAAGCACGAACCGGTGGACCACGGTGCCGGGGCGGCCGGTCGGCGGCGAGTTGTCGACGATCCACATCGCCGGGCGCGTTTCACCCTGGCGCGGCAGCTCGTTGACCGCACCGCCCGGCGCGGTCGCACGGACGTAGAATTGAATGATCGTGGCGTCGGTCTGGGCCGGCACAGTGGCCGAATAAATCCCGTCGCCCGCCACCGCGTCCCCGCCGCTGCCGTTGTCGGACATCGGCTGCGTGGTCCAGACGGCGTTGCCGGCGATGGTATCGACGCGGCGGACCAGATCGACCGTCGGAGCGCCGGCTGCGGATGAGACGCGGGCGGTGACGACGACTGTCTGCGACGAGGTCGGGACGACCGGGAAGTGGGTAAGCTGATCGACGGTGGGCGGCGCGGTGGCCTGGCGGGCGGAATTGGCGGCGCCCGGGGTACCGAGGTTATTCGGGATCGGCAGGCGGAAGACGGTGCCGAAGCTGCGGTCCCATGTCTGGGCGACCAGCAGCGGCATGCCGGAAATCCAGCGCGCCTGGAAGGTGAGCGTGAGCACGTTGTCCTTGGCGATGCCGGTACAGTCGACTTCCGTCTTGTTGTTCTTGGTGTCGCCGGTGCCGGTGCTGATCAGATGGAATCCCGGATCGCCGGTGATGGTGGCACCGGCGCGCGGCAGGGTGTCGCTCTGGCTGTGAGTACCGGTGCAGAGGAAACCGGCCGCGCTGGTCCCGTTGTGGGAAGTGGCGTCACCGGTGGGAATCAGGTTGCCGCTGCCCGGGCGGGTCAGCGTGATGTCACGCAGCAGCAGATGGGCGTCGCTGACCGCGTGCAGGTGCAGTTCGCGCGCGCTGGTATTGCCCCCGCCGGTCCCCCGCAACTCGCGGTAGATGCCGGTGTGGGTGAACGTCTGCAGCGTGGATTTGCCGCTCTCGTCACTCGCGCGCCAGGCCGACGGCTGGCTGTTGTCGAGGTCGGGATGCATCAGCTCCAGGCTGCTGCCTTCGCCGGCGGACAGTTGCGGCCACTGGCCGCCCGCGCCGTAATGGACGTGGTCCGCGAGGTTGCCACGCTCATCCTCGAGGCGCAGCAGCTCGCCACGGTTGCGGAGGGTGCCGCCGAACGGTCCGAATACCTGGGTCAGCCCGGGGTAGTGCGCTGTCATGTACGACGGCTCCCTGGCCACCACCGCGTAACCACCCGGGGCCAGCGTGGCTCCCTCGGGAAACGTGTAGCTGATGCCTTCGGTAAAGGCCCAGCCGCCGAGGGCCACCGGAGTCGTTCCGCGGTTGTAC
>JALRGF010000177.1 GCA_023253495.1 Verrucomicrobiales bacterium | reverse complement strand
CGGCGGTGAGCACGCGGTAGGTGTCCTCGGAAAAGTCCTTGTGGCCGGGAGTGTCGAGCAGATTGACGCAGCAGCCGCCGTACTCGAACTGGAGCACGGTGGAGGTGACCGAGATACCGCGCTGGCGTTCGAGCTCCATCCAGTCGCTGGTGGTGGCGCGCTGGTCCTTGCGGGACGTCACGCTGCCGGCGAGCTGGACCGCGCCGCCGTAGAGGAGGAATTTTTCCGTCAGGGTGGTTTTGCCGGCGTCCGGGTGGGAAATGATGGCGAACGTGCGGCGGCGGCCGACCTCGCGGGCGGTGCGGGCGGTTTCGGCGGCGGGGCGGGATCGGGCATCGGGTACCTGGTTCCATCGACCGCATCGCGGGCCGGCGCAAGTGCCGGTGGGTTCAGGAGGGCGGGGAGAACGCGAGAGTGAGCGACTCGAATCCCACCTCGCGCTGGTAGCGGGCCTCGTTTTCGATGCGGCGCCGGGCGTTGATGATGGACAGGCGGCCGACTTGTTGGAGGCAGGCGGAGAGCAGCGAGCGCAGGAGCAGTCGGGCGTGGGCGGCGCCGAGGCAGAGGTGGGTGCCGAACCCGAAGGCGAGGTGCGGGTTCGGTTTGCGGTCGAGGCGGATTTCCGATGGGGCGGGGAAGGCGGAGGCATCCTGGTTGGCCGACGCCCAGCAGAGCGAGACGCGGCCGTCCGGCGGCACGGTCACTCCGTGGACGGAGGTTTCCACCGGGCAGACGCGGCCGATGTGGGTGAGCGGGCTGATGACGCGGAAGAATTCCTCGCTGGCGTGCACGACGCGGGCCGGGTCGTGGCGGAGGAACTCGAAATCATCCGGGTGGGCGGCGAGGTGGGCGAGCACCGATGAAATCGTGTGGATCACGGTGTCGCGGCCGCCGGCGAACGTGAGGTTGGCGAACCCGAGCCTCTCGTCACGCGACAACGGACGGCCGCGGAACGAGGCGGTGGCGAGGGCGCTGAAAAAGTCGTCGCCGGGCTGGGCTGCGGCGGCATCCAGGCGGTCGTGCAGGTACGCCTCGAGGGCGGCTCCCTTGCGCTGGCCGTCGCCGCCATCGCGGAAAACGTGAGTCCCCCAGCTGATCCAGGTGGCGGCCTCGCTTTCCGGGACATTGAGCAGGTAAGTGAGAGCGCGCGACTGAATGGGCAGGGCGAATTCGCGCACCACCTCGATCGATTCCCGGGCCAGCGCTTCCCCGACCATTTCGCGCATCAGGGAATCGACACGGGCGATCATCGCCGGGTCCTTGGCACGCTGGAAAAAGGGTTCGACGATTTTCCGGTAGTCGGTGTGATCGGGCGGATCGATTTCCACCGGCAGCTGGCGGATCGAGCGCACATCTTCCTCCGAGGGAATGGGCACGCGGAACGGGGCGTCGGAGCTGAACGACTTCCAGTCCCGGGCGGCGGCGCGCACCGCCTCATGCCCGAGAATCATCGGCACGTCCTCGCCCTGAAACGGGCAGACCAGCACCCCGGACGACTCCCGGGCATCGCGAAAAGGGTCGGAAATCAGGTTCATCAGGGACAAGGCGGGAAAGACCGGATTATTCATGCCCCGGATGGGCCGGGAATCAATCGACACCCGCCACAGGCAAAAAGTGTCTCAGGACAGGTACGCTGTGTCGGCACCGGCGCGGGGCGCGGGCAAGGGGGCCTCAGAAATGCGACAATGGGACAGGCGACATGGGCGGGACGCATGCCTGGGGCCGGCGGGGTGGGGCACGGCCGTCTGGTCCGGTGGCGGGCTTTATTTTCCAGCGGGCGGTGACCCGGGGTGGTGGCGGTGGCGCCGCAGGAGCAGGGAGCCGGCCACGGCGAGCAGGCTGGCGGTGGCGGGTTCCGGGACCGGGGTGAATTCGATGGTGAGGATCGGGTGCATGGCGGGGTCCGGGTGATCGCTGGAGGCAAAGCGTTTGGCGGTTTGCGGGGACGATTCCGGGTCGCGCAGGAGCCATCCGAAGTTGGCGGCCGGGTGGGTGGTCCAGGCGGCGAGGTCATCGATCAGCCGGGCGTCCGACCACGAGACGATTCCCTCGGTGGTGCCGACGGTGGCGGAGGCGGAGGCGGTCGGGAGAAAATCACCACCGGGAGAGGACCAGGTGGTTTCCGGGTGGTGGGAGGAGAGCCAGGTCACGTCGCCGGTGGTGGCGGGCAGGCCGGCGGACTCGTTCCCGGCGGGATTGGCCGGGCCTTCTGACCACGGGGAGGTGACCCGGTGCAGGCTGAGGGTGGTGGTCGCGGTGCTGACGGTGGTGAGGTGGAGGTGGAGGGAGACGGCGGTGATGGAGGTGCCCTGGGGCAGGGCGGAGAGGTCGAAGCGGAGCAGGCTGCGCCGACGGGAGAAGGCGGCTTGGTTGGTGCGACCGGCGAGCAGGAATTCACCGGAACCATTGGCGGTGGAGGTGGTTGTTTCCTCGTAGAGGGAGGCGTCGGCGATCGGGGTGAGGCGCAGGGTAGCGGCGGCGGCCGGCGCGAGGGAGGCGAGTGCGGCCAGCAGGGCGACGGACAGGAGCAGGATTTCCGCGAACCGGGGCGGGGAAGACCGGCGGGATGACGATGGCGGGCGGGTGGTGCGGCGGGCGGGTATTGATTCAGCAGATGATGCGGCGCCGTCCGACGATGAAGCGTCGGTCGCGGGATCGTGGCGAATCGCAGGCGGCGGCGTCATGGTTGGCGTTCGACGTGGAGGCGGATGAAGCGCGGGGCGGAGCCGGGGGCGGGATCGCGCACGGTGACGGAGCGGAACGGCGGTTGACCCGGGATTTCCGCTTCGTTGAGGAAGCCCGGGCCGGCGGGGGGGCCTCCGGCGGTGCTGACGGCAAGGTCGGTCCACGCGCGGAGGTCGGGCGACGCCTGGAGGCGGTAGGTGAGGTCGGTGGCGGACGGGTCGCGCCGGAACGTGATGGTCAGAGGGCCGCCGGCGGCCACGCCCGGGCCGTCGATCCGCAGGCCGTCGTCGATGCGGTTATGGGCCCGCGGGTTGAAGCCCCAGGCGTACTCCAGGCCGTCGGGAATGCCATCGCCCTCGGTGTCCCAGGCGTCGTTGATGAATTGACCGGGCAGGTAATAGGCTGATTCCCAGGCGCGGCGGTGGCTTGGGGTGGGCGGGGGCGGGACGACGGAGAGGATGAGGAGCGGGCGGGAGGCAGGGGTGGGGGAAGAGCGGGAGTGAAAGCGTTTGGCGGTGGGCGCCGGTCCGAAGAGGACCGGGCCGTTGACCGAGCCGGTGAGGGCGGCGGTCAGGGTGACGGTTCCGGCATCCGGGTTGATGCCGCCGGTGGCGATCCGGGCGCTGCCGGGGATGCCCGGACCGCGGACGTTCATGCCTTCCTTCAGGCTGGTGGTTGAGTCGACATTCAAAGTGGTGCCGCCGCGGCTGCCGCTGGCGGATTTCCGGAGCGGTTCGTCCTCCGCCTTGAGCAACCATCCGAAATTTCTTGAGGGATTGGTGAGCCAGCTGTTGACGTCGCGGGCCAATCCGGGCGACGACCAGGTGTAGATCCCCTGGGGCACGGTGCCGGTGCCGGTGACGACGGTGGTGGCGGAGGGCTCCGGCGCGAAGTCGCCGCCGGGCGTATTCCATGGAGCGGCCTGGCCGAAGAACGGCTTGGACCAGGTGGCGTCGGTGGCGGAGGCCGGCACGCCCTCTCCTTCCTGGGCGGGGGCATTGGTGGTGCCTTCGCCCCAGTCGCTTTCCATCCGGTGGAGGGAAAACGCGAAGGCGCCGGAGATGGTGCGATCCATGTCGAGGGTGACCGAGGCGGCGGCCACCGACGAGCCGGGGGCGAGCGGCGAGAGGTCCCAGGCGACGAGGGCGCGTCGGAGGGCGGCATTGTTTTTTCCCGGATCGGTGGCGCCGGCGAAGATCCAGCTGCCGGCGCCGTTGCTGAGGTCGCCTTCCTCGAAGAGGGAGTTGTCCCGCGAAGCGGTCAAGGTGACGGTGGTGGTGGCCGGCGGGGGCACGATTTTGAAAATCACGCCGGCGGGCAGACCGGTGGCCGGATCGGGTTCGCTGACGCCGGGGGTGGACCGGGTCAGGACGTACAGCTCGCCATCGTCGTCCTGCCCGAAGGCCTGGATGAAATACGGGATCGGGTTGCCGCCGGTCACGTCGAGTTCGGTCAGCGCCCATTGGCCAGGCAATGACTCCGTGAGGGCGAGCAGGCGGCCGGCGGGCTCGGTGAAGCTCGCGCTCCAATCGGCAAAGATATAGGCGCCGGCGAGTGCGGGCAGGGCGCGGCCACGGTACACGAAGCCGCCGGTGACCGACAGACCGAGCTGCGGCAACGGTGGTGAGCCGATGACGACACCGGGGTGGGCGTACTGGGCGATCGGGTCGATGGCCGGACCGGACATGGGTGGGGCATCGATGGAAAATGACGGCACAAAACTGCCTTCCCGATTCCTCCACCCGTAATTGCCACCGGGCGCGGTGATCCGGTTGATTTCCTCGACCGACCCCTGGCCGACGTCGGCGGCAAAAAGCGCGCCGGTGCCGCCGGGGCGGCTGTCGAACGAAAACCTCCAGCAATTGCGCAGGCCGTAGGCGAAAATTTCCGGGCGCTCCCCGTTCGGTCGGCTGGCAAACGGGTTGTCCGGGGGGATCCCGTAACGGCCGTCCGGGCCGTTGGT
>JALRGF010000139.1 GCA_023253495.1 Verrucomicrobiales bacterium | reverse complement strand
GCGCCTTGCCGTCGGCGCGGCCGGCGGCGCGATCGGAAACAAGTTTCATGACCGCACCCATCTGCGCCCTGGTGATGGCGCCGGTTTCAGAAATCGTACTCATGGGCAATCAGTAGCTTCGGGCAAAGACCACGCGCCGGGCGCTCGGCCGGCCGGTGAGCAGACAGGTCCCCTGCTCGGCAAAGGCATCGCCGAACGGCACGCAACGGATGGTGACCTTCAATTCCTCCCGCAAGCGGTTCTCGTCGTCGCTGGTGCCGGCCCAGTGGACGAGGGCAAAGCCGCCGGGTGCCTGATCGGCAAAAAACGCGCGGAAGTCCGCTTCGGAATCGATCCGCACCATGTGGGCGTCGCGGAAAGCGGTGGCGCGGGCCAGGAGATTCGCCTGGATTTCCTCGAGCAGGGCGACCGCACCCGCGGTGAAATCGACCATCGTCGGGAACGCTTTTTCCTTCACGCCGGCGTCGCGGCGGGCCACGGCCACCGTGCCCTTTTCCAGGTCGCGCGGGCCGATTTCCACCCGCACCGGCACGCCCTTTTTGATCCACTCCCAGTTCTTGGTGCCGCCGGGCAGGTCGCGGGTATCGACTTCCACCGTCAGACGTTCGTCCCAGGCGCGCTGCTGGCGCAGGGTGGCGGCCAGTGCGTGCGCGGCCGCCAGCACGGCGTCGCGCGATTCCGGTTTCGGAGTGACCGGCAGGATGACGATCTGGGTCGGGGCGACCCGCGGCGGCAGGACCACGCCATCGTCGTCCGAATGCGCCATGAGGAGCGTGCCGATGAGGCGGGTGCTCACGCCCCAGCTGGTTGTCCAGGCGTGCTGGCGGGTACCGTCACGGCCGGTGAATTCGATGCCGGCGGCCTTGGCGAAATTCTGTCCGAGGAAGTGGCTGGTGCCCGCCTGGATCGCCTTGCGATCCTGGACCATGGCCTCGATGCAGAGCGTGCTGTCGGCGCCCGGGAACCGTTCGTTGGCGGTCTTCTCGCCGGTGAGCACCGGGATGGCGAGGTGTTCGCGGACAAACTGCTCGTACACGCCGAGCATTTTCTCCGTTTCCTCGATGGCTTCCTCCCGGGTCTCGTGGGCGGTGTGTCCCTCCTGCCAGAGGAATTCGGCGGTGCGCAGGAAGAGCCGCGGACGCATCTCCCAGCGCACCACGTTCGCCCACTGGTTGATCAGAATCGGCAGGTCCCGGTAACTCTGCACCCAGCGCGCATACGCCGCCCCGATGATCGTCTCGGAGGTCGGACGCACCACCAGCGGCTCCCCCAGCTGCGCCGAGGGCGCCGGACGCAACCGGCCGTCCGGACCCGCCTCCAGCCGGTGGTGGGTCACCACCGCGCATTCCTTGGCGAATCCCTCGACATGCGCCGCCTCCTTCTCCAGGTAACTCAGCGGAATGAAGAGCGGAAAATACGCATTCCGGTGCCCGGTGTCCTTGAACATCCGGTCGAGCTGACGCTGGATGTTCTCCCACAACCCGTATCCCCAGGGCTTGATCACCATGCACCCGCGCACCTCGGAATTCTCAGCCAGATCCGCCGCCCGGATGATCTGCTGGTACCATTCAGGAAAATCTTCGGCGCGGGTCGGGGTGATGGCAGTCGTGGACACAGGAGAAAGCGGGGGTTGAAATCAACAGGGCCGCGAATGAAGACCGGAATCGCCGGTTGCCAAGACAAAGTGCTTCCGCAAAACCAATCGCAGGGCCGAAGGAGGCGCCGGCCCTTCTCTGGGTGGCCCACGGCGGCGCGGACTCGGTCACGGCGAGGTCGGAGGGCCGAATGCCAACGAGTCCGCATGCGGCGGAGATGACGCGACGGACGCAGCCGGGGCAGGAGGGAAGCGACCGGCCGGGTTCTCCTCTGGAGCGGGACGCGGTGCCGGGCTTACGGCAGCACGCCGGCCGCGGTGGCGGGGGAGTTGGTATTTCCGGGCTGCGCCGGACCGGCGCTGTTGAGCGCGTTGAACCGCCCCTCCAGATCGGAAAGCTGGGTGCCCATGGCTTCGATGCGCCGGGAAAGATCCGCGTTGGATTCGAGCAGCGCGCCGCGCTCGGACGAAAGCGAGTCCCGCTCGCCGACCAGCTGGACGATGCGCTGGGCCTGAGTTTCATTTTCGAGGGACAGCTGGGTGAGCCGTTGCGTCATCGCACCCAGCTCCGCCACCAGATCCTGATTCGCCTGTTTCAGGACAAGCTTGTCCTCGTTCAGGGCGTTGAGCGAATTGTTCTGCTGCTGGCTCGTCTGCATCAGGTCGGCCACCTTGCGGTTCAGCTCCTGCACTTCGGCGGCCAGCATGTCGCGCATGCCCGCCAGTTCTTTTTTCTCGGTGTCGAGCGTCGCAATCGTCTTATCCTTCTCCACGAGAGTCGCCTGCATCGCGGTCGCCTGCGCGGTCAGGGTGTCGACCTGCTTCTTGAGGGTCGCCGTTTCTCCGGCCAGCTGTTCCCGCGCCTTGTTCAGGGCGAGCGTCTCCTCGCGCATGCCGGCCAGCGTCTTGTTCATGGACTCAATGCTCGTCTGCAGCATGGCGATGTGCGGCCCCTGTTCGCCAGTTGTTTCCGCAAGCTTCTGCTGCAGCCCGCCGCGCACGGTTTGCAGCTCGCCGATGGCCGCCTTCTGGAGCTCGGCCGCCGCGTGCAGTGCGGCAATATCCTTTTT
>JALRGF010000131.1 GCA_023253495.1 Verrucomicrobiales bacterium | reverse complement strand
ATTTCTTCAACTCCCAGATCCTGAAAAAAATCCGCAACGAGCAGG
The DNA here is from genome assembly GCA_023253495.1 of Verrucomicrobiales bacterium. Lineage (GTDB taxonomy): Bacteria > Verrucomicrobiota > Verrucomicrobiia > Verrucomicrobiales > V1-33 > CAJBME01. The sequence goes on along the minus strand of JALRGF010000131.1, from coordinate 3,976 downwards.
CAATGGCAGCATCCCCCGCCCGGCAGCCGGGTGGCCTGCGCGCCGCCCTCGCCGTCTGGCTGCGTCGCCCGTGGCTGGCCGCGGCCGCCACCGCCTCTCTCGCCCTCTTCGCAGCGGCCTCGTGGTACCGGATCGACCGCGCCGCCGATGCCTCGGGCACGCGTGTTCTCAGTGTCTTTTCGCCGGAACCGGATGCCGTCGCCCGTATCCAGGCCGCCAGCAATCACGCGGCCGTCATCATCACCGTCGAGGGACTGGAAGCCTTCCCCTCGGAACGAATGGTGGTCGGCCATGTCACCGACGCGTCGCGCCCGCTCGTCGCCGCCCATCAGCCATGACCTCCGAGCGCTCCCGTCGCCGTTTCCTCCGCATCACCGCCAGCCTGGCTGCCGGCGTCTCCTTGGGAATGCCACCCGCGTCCGCCTCCGGTTCCGACACCGCCGGCACCCTCACCGCGCTGCTCTTTTACGCGACCGAAGGCGATGGCTCCGATGCCCCGGAACGCCAGGACGACACAGCCGGCGAAACCGCCCGCCACGAAGCCGTCCTGCGGGAGGCCACCAGCGCCCGCCGCTTCTTCCTCATCGGCAAACACAGCGCGCCCATCCAGTCGCGCTTCAGCATCTGGCTGAAACCAAGCCCGCAATTCCCCCTCCAGCTCGAAAACACCGGCACCACCGCTGATGGCGGTCTCTCGCTCTACTGGATCCTCTGGCAGAAAGAAACACCACCTACCAAAGACCGCGAACTGGTCAAATCCACCACCGTGCTCACCTCCCGCGCCCCGCTCGTCATCGTCGGACCCAATTGGCGTCAGGGACGTCTCGTCTTCGTCATCCGCCGGGACGCCTGACCCGCCCCCTCTCCCACATCCCGCTCTCCCCCCTGCCCTCAGCCTAAGGCCGGCCCGACGCTTCATGGGCCTCCAGAAACGCCTTGGCCAGTCCCGCCGTCAGTCGGTCATGGCCGGCCGCCGCCAGAGAAACCGTCATCCAGCGCCGGCCTTCCTCTTCTTTCGGAAAAAATCGCCCCACCACCGCAGGATCCAGCTTCTGCAGCAGCACCGGGTCCACCCCGATCTCCAAGGCCCCGGTAAAGTCACCGGCTTCATGGGTCAAGGACCCACGCAACACCACATCCCGTCGCGAGTCCAAGCGGAATGACTTGACTTCAAGCTTCCCGGACCCGGTGGCAAACTCGACGGTGCCACCGGTGATTTCAAATTCCCGGAAGCGCAGACGGGTGGTCGCAGCGGCCAGCGCCTGCTGGATGGGCAGTCCCCGGATCGCCCCACCAGTCACCCCCATGGCCCCCGTCACCGTGATGCCGGACGACCGATTGGTCGATCCGCCAATCTCCAGGGTGCCGCCGGCCCGCAGGTTGAAATACCGGTCAAACGGCTCGCCACAGAAAGTCTCGAGCGGAAGATCCTCGGCCCTCAGCGTCAGAGCAAAAACCGGCACGTCAGCGCATTGGATTCGCCCGCCCAGCACCCCGCTCACTTCCCCGATCCGCACCGGCGTGTCCTCCAAGGCGAGCACACCCGCGTCATACCGCGCCCGCAACTGCGTGAACGTCAACCCTCGCAGCCAGTTCTGACTCAGCGTGCCCGCAGGAATATCAATGACCCATGAGCCGCCGGGCCCGCGACTGGCCCGGATCGAGGCGTCACGCAACTCCCCACGGGTCGCCTCGGAAGTGCCCCAGCCAGCCACAAAATGCGCCGCCTGCACCCCGCCAAAAGTCACCCGACGCACCGGCGGCACCACTTCCAGGCCATCCCGGTTTACATCAAGATCCAGCACGCGCCGGTCCCGGCCTTTCGGCTCCGGAGCCAGCTCCGGATCCGGCGCCCCCGCATCCAGTTTCACCCCGTCACCCGGCACCGTCAGCACAGGGGGAGAAAAAACGTCCGGCACTTCTCCTGCTTCCGGCGCCTTCAGGCTGCCCGAACGCAGCTCGACCTGCAACGTACCGGCCTCCAGCCGCGTCAGCGCCCATTCCGGGTTCCGATACTGCGAAAAGGGCACCCGGAACGAAACCTCCGTCGCCTCCAACGTCCGGAAAAAACTCTCCGGCCCCCCGGTGGCGGAAAACTTCCGGGCCTGTGCCAGGTTGCCCTTCCACTCAAGCCGGGAAAGCGACGCCTTCTCGGCCCCCAGCACCTCCGCGAGTCGCCCGGACAGCTCGCCGGCAAATGCCGCACCCGCCAGATGCGAACGCAACAGGAACCAGTACCCCGCCGCCCCCAGCACCGCGAGAAGCCCGAGCCGCCACCCATACCCCAGCAACCGCACCGCCGGATGCGCAAACGGGTCCGGCAACATCACCGAAACACGGGAACGCTCAGCGAAGGAGGCGCGGCCTTCGCGTGCCGCCCATTCGTTCATCGCTTCGGAATACGTTTTGCGGGTGGACCGGTCCTCAGGCATCGCCGCTCCGTCTACCACCAGCCCGGGCTCTTGTCAGCACCAATCACAACCGCCGCACCCGCACCCGGTCCCACAACCGACGGTCCTGCGCCGAAGTCCACGCCTCCCGCCACCCCCGCAACCCACCCGCCGCCAGCACCCGCTCACCACCCACCAGCGCCTCGTTCTGCCCCGCCGGCGTGCTCACACTCCGTACCACCGGCCACCGCTCCCGGAACTGGCGCCGGAACACACTCTGCATCGCCCGGTGCCCGGCCCCCGTCACCAGATTCACCACCAACAGCCCGCCCGGCGCCACCAGACGGCTCAACGCCTCCATCGTCGCCTCCGACCACGCCCCCGGCCGCGCCACATCATGCTCCAGCGCCTGATACACATCATCCACCACCACGTCATACCCCGGCCCGTCATAACCGCGCACAAAATCATAAGCGTCCCCATGATGAATCTCCACCCCCAGCTGGTCCAACGCCATGTGCTCGCGCGCCAGACCAACCACCCCCGCATCGTAATCCACCGCCGCCAGCCGCACCCCGGGCACCACCCGACGCAACGCCCGCAGACTGGTCCCCCCCGCCAGCCCCAGCATCAATACCGATCGCGGCGGCCCCTCCGGCCGCAACAGACAGGCCGCACACAAATTGTCCCACGCCAGACCGGTCAGAAACCGGTCACGGTGCCACCACGCATGCACCGCCCCCGCCACCCGGAATTCCACCCGGCACGCCCGACCGGCCGGCCCGTCCGCCCAGACGTCAATTTTCTGCAATCCGGTATGAACGCTGGTCAGAAATCTCATGAAAGCCGAAAAAAATCTCCCTCAACTCAGTCGGGCAGCCGCACCGGCTCCCGGCCGGCCCGCCGCCGCAACCGGTTGATCGCCGCCAACAACCCGGGGACCCGCAACAATTGCATCTCCAGCCGCCGCTTTCCCGGAAAATTGAGCAGCGACAACGCCACCACGATCGTCAACACCCCCGGCCCGGGCCCCACCAGCATCGCCACCCCCAGCACCAGCAGCACCACCCCCAACAGGTTTTTCAAACCCAGCACCAACCCCCGCAGCACCGGGTGCGCGGCCGACGAGCGCTCCCACCCGCCCCGCCCCCGCAGAAAATAATCCGCCCGCATCCGCACCACCAGGATCGGAATCAGCACCAGCGACCCCACAAACATGACCGCCGAGGCCACGCCCATCCACACCAGCCAGCCGCTGTTCTCCGAAAGAAAACGTTCCACCATCACCCCGTCGGTACCGGCAATTGCCCTCACGCCAAGTGCTAATTCGTCCGCCCCTGGACTCGTTCCACCGCCTGATGGGCGTTGCGTCCGAGGCCGGTGAGCCCGCCGCCCGCCAGACGGTTCCTGATTTCCTTCGGGCGCCGCCTGAGGCATGATGCGGTGTGATTTCCGTTCCCGTGTGCCGGTTCACCGGTCTTCTTTCGATCCTGTCCCTGACCGCCTCGGCCGCGGCGCCGCCGCCGTTGCCGTACGAGGCCGCACCGCACCGGTACTGGGAGCGACCGCTGGAGGATGCATTCAGC
>JALRGF010000122.1 GCA_023253495.1 Verrucomicrobiales bacterium | reverse complement strand
CTGCACCTTTCCCGGGTGGCGCGCCGTCCGGCGTGGATCCGGCTGGCGGCCTCACTCCAGGGGCCGAATGCCGCGCAAGTGCTGACATTGGGGGGTGACGAGGCGGCGCGGGCGGGCGGCGTGTTTGAGGAGGCGCTGCATCATCTTTCCTTGTTCGGGGAAATCTCCAAGTCGCTCACCTTTGACGGGTGGGTGGTGATCTTCCTGTGCGCGGTGCTGGCGCTCATCGGGCTGGTCGTCGGAGTCACCAAGCTGGTGTATCTCAATAAAATCCGCAAGGCGAGCCAGGCATTCCTGGAGAAATGGGAGGACCTGTCCGCGGACCTCGGTGCCCTTGACCACGGTGACGAAGAAAGCATCAAAAGCATGGCCGGCCACGCCGGCCCGAAAGTCCAGCAGGTCATGAAGCCGTCGCCGCTGTATCATCTGTATCAGCTGGGGTCGGAGGAAATCCAGCAGCGCGTCCATTCCGCCAAGGGGGAATTCAAGGGGCTTTCGGGACGCTCGATCACCGCCATCAAGGCGACGCTGGATGGTGGGCTGACGCGCGAAGTCCAGCGGCTCAACAGCCTGCTGGTGTTTCTGACCATCGGGATTGCCGGCGGGCCGTATCTCGGACTTTTCGGCACCGTGCTCGGGGTCATGATCACGTTTGCCGTCATCGCCCAGTCCGGCGAGGTCGACATCAATTCCATCGCCCCCGGTATTGCCGGAGCGCTGCTGGCCACGGTGGCGGGCCTCGCCGTCGCCATTCCGGCCCTTTTCGGTTACAGCTATCTGGCTTCCAAGATCAAGGATGCCGTGGCCGACATGCAGGTATTTATCGACGAATTCATCGCGAAGGTCGCCGAATGTTATCCGGAAACCAAAGACTGACATCCCATGCAGGCCGATTCCAAAAGCTACGATGACATCAATGTCACGCCGATGGTGGACCTCTATCTGGTTCTCCTGCTCATCTTCATCATCATGACCACCGCCGGAGTGCAGGGGATCAAGGTGAATCTGCCGCGGGCCAGCACCGCTCCGGCTCTCGGAGGCCCGAAAACCCAGGCCATCACCATCAACAACGAAGGCAAAATCTTCCTCAACACCGTGCCGGTCACCCTGCCGGAACTCGAGAGCCGCCTCGGCGCCATCAAGGCACGGACCCCGGACTTCCCCGTCGTCATCAAGGGAGACGGCCAGGCGCAGTACCAGGGGGTGATGAATGCCCTCGACGTCGTCGGGCGTCTCGGCCTGACCCAGATCGGTCTGGCCACCCAGGCCCCGAAGTAGCCTGTCCGCCCTGCCCTGCATTTCCGTCCCTTTGTCACCCGCCACCTGTCGCGAACCATGAGCCAGCTTCTTGAACCCCGGGATCCGCCCCGAAAGACCGTCACAGAGCGCCCGAAGCCGGAAAATGCTTCCGCCCGCTTCTCAGCGGTGCCGCGCAAAAGCACGCGCCAGCGCTACGATGAGGAGGAGGCGGCCAACCCGTTTCACAAATACCGCTTTCTGCTGATGGCCGGGATGGCGCTGCTGGTGGTGGGTGCGGTGGTGCTGGCCGGGCGTCGGTCCTCGCAGAAGGAAGCGCCCAAACCGGCGGGTCCGACCGTGGTCAAAATCTCCCTGCCGCCCCCGCCCCCACCGCCGCCGCCCCCGCCGCCGCCGC
>JALRGF010000050.1 GCA_023253495.1 Verrucomicrobiales bacterium | reverse complement strand
CGCGGGCGCCTCCGCCCTGCGCGTCCCGGGACTCGGCCGTTTCGGCTCCGCTGCCGGTGACCGGCAGCCGCTCTCGACCTTCACCACCGTCGGCGCACGCCAGGAATTCAGCTCGGATCAGGCGGCGCAGTTCTTCCAGGGCAGCCTGCGCGAGGTGCTCTTCTACAGCCGCCCGCTGCCCCTCGAAAGCCGGCACCTCATCGAGGACTACCAGCTGTCACGCTGGCAGCGCGTCCGCCTGTGGAACTACCGCAGCGCCACCGTCCCGGTCACCGTCACCGGAGCCCAGGGAGTGCGCAACTCGCTCAACGGCGGCGATGCCAACGACTCCCTGACGGGAGCCGACCTGGCCGATTTCCTGCGCGGCGGCGCGGGCCACAACCGCCTCACCGGAATGGGCGGCCCCGACCGTTTCCTTTTCTCGAAAACCGGCGGCAGCGACGCCATCACGGATTTCTCGGCCGGCGCGGGGGATGTCATCGACCTCACCGACGTGTTCGCCGGGAAGACCGGGCTGCCGTCCCAGTACGTGAAGTTCACCACCGTGGTCACCCGCTCCGCGAACAATGTCCCGCGCGTCGACACCCGCCTCGATCTCATTTATGACGGGGCCGGCTCCACCGCCAGCCAGACGATCACCCTCGAGGGCGTGGGCCTCGGCCTGAGTGACCTGCCGCGCCTGGTCGGCGAGGGCACCCTGCAGCTCGGCGGTCCACGCTATGACAGCGTCATCAGCCTCGCCGTTTCCGCCGAAAATCCGGCTTCGCCCGGAAGCCCGCGCCAGTTGACCGTCTCCCGCACCGGCAATGCCGATGCCGCCATCATGGTTCCCCTGGGCCTCGGGGGAACCGCCCGGGTGGACGTCGACTACCGGATCGCCGGCTCCTCGGGAACAGGCTCGGTTCGCAGCGTCCCCCTCGCCCGGGGCGCCACCCGCGCCGTCTTCGACCTGATCCCAGCCCCCGGACAGGATACCTCTCCGGTCACCGTCTCGGTCACTCCGCTTCCCGTCCCCCAGGTCAGCGATGGCGGCGCCACCCTGAGCCTCAACCTGCGGAGCCAGCCCGCGCCCCCCTTCCTGGCTGTCCAGACCATTCAGCATATCCACCCCCAGCTCGGCCGGAACGGCCTCGCGCACATTTACCGCACCGGCGGGCTCGATCAGGCACTCGACGTCCCAATCACCGCCACCGGCACCCTCGTCGGCGGCGTGCATGTCCAGGCGCTTCCGACCAGCGTTCACTTCGCCCCCGGCCAGGTGGCCAGCCCCGTGGCCGTGACCCCGATCGGCGCCCCGCCCGCCGGCGACGAACTGCCCTCGCTGCGCCTTTCCCTGACCGCCGATCCCGCCCGCTACCAGCTCGGCTCCCCCGCGGCCACCACCGTCCTCTGGGTGGCGCAGGGCGGCGCAGAGGCAGCCGTCAGCTTCGCCAGCTGGCGCCAGCGCCATTTCCCGGGCAACACCAGTGCCGACCTCGGCTTCCTCGACAGCGATCACGACGGCAAAGCGAATCTCGTGGAATACCTCGCCGGATCCGACCCCACCCGCGCCGACCAAATGATTCCCGATTTCTCGATCGCCCGCGCGGACTCCGGCTACGAAGTCCGATGGTCCTCGATCCGCGCTCTGACCGATATCCGCGTCGACCCCCAGGAATCCACCAGCCTCACCTCGTGGACAGTCTCACCGATCGCCGGCAACGAGAAGCTGACACCGCTCCCGGACGGCCGGATTCGTCACTCCTACCGCCTCGGTACCGATCCCCCGACCCGCTTCTTCCGCCTCGCTCCCGTCCCTCTGCCGCCGGCACCGTGATGTTCAATGGATGTCCATGGACCGCCCTGAAAAATCGTGCACGGCGCTTTGATTCATCCCTTGTCTCGCATCGGAGCGGCCGCATAGGCTCAGCAGATGAACTCTGTGAAGACCGGCCTTGAGGTTTTGGCGGCCCGGGAATTTGCGCCGCTGCGCGGATTGCGTATCGGGCTGGTGACCCATCCCGCGGCCGTTGATTCGCAACTCCGGCACATCGTCGAAGTGCTGGCGGCCGCGCCGGGCGTGGAACTGGCGGCCATCTTCGGTCCCGAGCACGGACTGCTGGGTCAGGCGCAGGACCTGATCTCGGTGACCGCGGGCGAATCTCAGAAAGCCGGGGCGGTGCGCGTCCACAGCCTGTACGGGACAACCGTCGAGAGCCTGCGGCCGACGCCCGGGCAACTCGAGGGTCTCGATGCCCTGGTGATCGACATGCAGGACGTGGGCAGCAGGTACTACACCTTCCAGGCCACAATGCGGTTTTGCCTTGAGGCCGCGCTGCCGCTCGGTCGGCGGGTCGTGGTGCTGGACCGCCCGAACCCGCTCGGGGGAGAGGCCGTGGAAGGGCCGGCGATGCAGGAAGGGTTTGCCAGTTTTGTCGGGGCGCATGACATCGCGACCCGTCACGGGCTGACCATGGGGGAGCTCGCCATGCTCTATCAGCATGAACTCGGCCTGGAGGACGGCGACCTGCAGGTCGTTCCCTGCGAGGGCTGGAAGCGCCATCAGTATTTTGCCGACACCGGCCTGCCGTGGGTGCTGCCATCCCCCAACATGCCGACGCCGGACACCGCCCTGGTCTATCCCGGCCAGTGCCTCCTCGAAGGCACCAACCTCAGCGAAGGTCGGGGCACCACGCGCCCCTTTGAAATCTGCGGCGCGCCGTGGCTTGAGGCCGGCAAACTGGCGCGCCGGATGAACGGGGAGAAGCTGCCGGGAGTGACATTCCGGCCGGTCTGGTTCCGACCGACGTTTCAGAAATTCGCCGGGCAGGACTGTGGTGGCATTCAGATGCATGTGACCGACCGCGCCTGCTTCAGGCCGGTGCGGACCAGCCTTGCGCTGCTCGCTGCCATGCGGGAAATGTCAGGCGACAAGTTCGCTTGGCGCACGGAGACCTATGAATTCGTCCGCCACCCGATTGCCATTGATCTGCTGTTCGGCTCCGACCGCGAACGCACCCACCTTGAGGCGAAAAGGCCGCTGACCGAGCTTCACGACGCCTGGCAGAAAGAGGAGAGCGGCTTCCTGCAGCGCCGGCACACGGCGCTGTTGTACGATTAGCCGCAGACGGAGGCCCCACTCTTCAGGCCCCTCGTCGGGCACGCGTCCCACTGGGTCTCCCGGTACAGACGGATCAATCGAGGACACCCATTCTCCAGTGGCTCACCGACGTGCCGCGAATGACCGGGTGATCTGTGATTCGGTGGCGCTCATTTCCGCCGAGAACGCCGGGGGAGGTGGTCGCGCAGGCGGTTGAAACGCTCCCAGCCCAGCACTTTGACCGCGCCTCGAAGCAGAGGGTTCGGGTACTGCGCAGAGAGCCAGAAAGGATCGAGGAGGGTGGCCGTGCGGGCCGCTTCCACGGCCTCCCCGAGGGCTCCAGCGGCCCAGCACCTCCGGGCGCAAACTCCCAGCTTGAGAGCGGCCGCCCGGCGGACTGGCGGGGTGAGGCGCCCCCGGGCTTCCAGCTTTGGCAGGACATCCCGAGTGACGAAGGCGGTGTTGACGTGCATGCGAACGCCCGCCGTCCGGCTGAGGCTCCCGGGCTCGGGTCGGATTACCACCCCGACCGGATCCCGTGCCTCAAATTCCAGATCCAGCTCCACTGCCAGACGCAGGTGCAGATCGTGCTCCTGGCAGGAGGTGAGCCCCACTCGGAAGCCGCCCACCTTGAGAAGGTTTTCCTTCCGGTGCAGGGGGGCCGCTGTCTGGGGCGAACCCGAAGAGAGGAGCTTTTCCAGATCGAAGTCGCGCTCGAACCAATGGGTGGGGCCCACCATGCGGGCCGGGATACCCCGGGTTTCATCGACCGTCAGGGTGCTGCAGGGCACCACTCTGGGACGAGCGGAGTCGAGGCGGGCCACCTTGGAGGCGACTGCTTCCGGCGTGAGCAGGTCGTCCGCGTCCAGAAACTGGATACACTCACCAGTGGACAGTTCAACACCGCGGTTGCGGGCCGCGCAACCGCCAGCGTTGGGCTGGGCATGCCAGAGGATACGGTTGCCGTAGGAACGAATGACCTCAAGACTGCCGTCCTGCGAGCCGTCGTCGACGACAATGACCTCCGTGTGCGGCCAGGTTTGCGCCAGGGCGCTCTCAATCGCCGCAGCGATGGTGGCCTCCGCGTTGTAGCACGGAATCACGACACTGACCCGCGGCCCGATGAGAGTTTCGTTCATTGCGAAGAGGAAGGGGTGCTCTTGGAACCTTGCGAGCGGCGCGCCTTGAGCCGTTCGTAGCGGTCGAAGCCGAGAAGACCGACCAGGAACCGACCGCGGAATTTCGGGTAAATGGCGCGCGTCCACGCCGGATCGAGGGCTTTGGCGGCCGCCGCAATCTCGTTGCCACGTTCCGGATCACCGTTGGCCCAGCAGCAACGGGCGCAGACGCCCATCATGGCGGCCGCGTCAGCCCGCACCGCGGAATCGAGCCGGTTCTCAGACGCAAGCACCTTTATCGCCTCGCCGATGATAAAGGCCCTGTTGGAAAAGACGCGGAGCCTGGAGCCGCGGCTCACGCTGCCGCGGCGGGCGCGGATCACCACCCCCGCCGGCGCATGGACACGGAACACCACCCCCAGGCGGAGAATGAGACGGAGGTGGAGGTCGAATTCCTGGCCGGAGGTGAGCCCGGGGCGGAAACCCCCGATTGCGCGCAGGTGCTCGACGCGATGCAGGGGCGTCGATGTCTGCGGTGCACCGTGACGCATCAGGTGACGCAGGTCGAAGA
>JALRGF010000491.1 GCA_023253495.1 Verrucomicrobiales bacterium | reverse complement strand
GTCGAGGACACCTCCTCCGGCATGTCCGTGAGCTGGTCCGATTTCAATCATGACGGGGTCATGGACCTGTACACGAGCAACATGTTCTCGAGTGCCGGCAACCGGATCACCTACCAGGAACAGTTTCAGGCCGGCCAGCCGGAGGCGGTGCGGGCGCAGTTCCAGCACATCGCGCTCGGCAACACCCTGTTCGAGGGGACGCGCGGCGGCGGATTCAAGGACGTCAGTGTGGAGGCCGGCGTCACGCTCGGCCGCTGGGCGTGGTGCTCACGGTTTGTCGACTTCAACAATGACGGATGGGACGACCTGCTGGTGGCCAACGGATTCATTTCCACCGAGGACACCGGTGACTTGTGAAGCGTCTACTGGCGGCAGGTCGTGTCGCAGTCACCGGTGAATGATCTCTCGGAACGAGCCAGCCTGCGGTACCGCCAAGGGTGGCGCGCACTCAACCGGCTGCTGCACGAAGACCGGTCGTTCAGCGGCCGCGAGCGCAACAGCGCGTTTCTCAATCTCGGTGGTGAGAGGGCGGCTTTCGCCACCGCCTCGGCGGTGACCGGTTTTGATTTTCCCGATGACGCGCGCGGGCTGGCCACCGTCGACTGGGATTTTGACGGCGACCTCGATGTGTGGCTGACCAACCGCACGGCGCCGCGGGTGCGGTTTCTGGAAAACCGGACGACTGGCGCGCGGTCAGTCGCCTTCAAGCTGGAGGGGGACGGCCGCCGCACCAACCGGGATGCGATCGGGGCGCGGCTCGAGCTGCATGTCGATGGCGATGCCCGCAGCCCGGTGCGCCTCCGGTCGCTGCGCGGCGGGGACGGGTTTTTGTCGCAGTCGAGCGCGTGGGTTTCCTTCGGGCTCGGGGCGTCGGCGATGCCGGTGAAGCTGGTGGTGCGCTGGCCGGGTGGGGGAGCGGAGGAATTCCGCGGGATGGCCGCCGGTGGATTCTACAAAGTGGCGCAGGGGAGCGGTGCGCTGCAGGCGTTTGTGCCGCCGCGGGACCGGGTCCGCTTGCCAGCCGCGGCCCCGACAATCCCGGTGGCCGGCGAAGCCGCCCGCATCGTGGTGCCCCCGGGGCTGCCGGTGCCCACGCTCGCGCTGCTCGCCGAAGCCGGCGGTCCGAGCACGTGGGAACCGACGCCCCACCGCCCGGCGCTCATCAACCTCTGGGCGACATGGTGCGCCCCGTGCCTGACCGAGCTCGCCGAGTGGACCGCCCGGCGCGACGCCCTCACCGCCGCCGGCCTCGACGTCATTGCGCTCAATACCGATGCGCTCGGCCCCGAGCCGGTCGCGGAGGCGGGCGCGCCTGCCGCCGCGCTGCGGAAAATCGATTTTCCGTTTGCCAGTCGCCGGCTGGCCCTCGCCGGCCTGCATGCCTTGGACCACCTGAACCGCGCGGTGCTCGACCGCTGGAAACCGCTGCCGCTGCCCACGAGTTTTCTGATCGATGCCCGCGGCGAACTGGCTGTCATCTACAAAGGACCGGTGAGCGCCGCCACCGTCGTGAGCGACCTGAAGCTCGCCGCCGCCGGCCCGGAAGCCCGACGGGCGGCCGCCACTCCGCTGGCCGGCCGCTGGCTCGATGAAGCCGCCGGCACCGCCGACCCGAAACGCGTCGCCGCCCTGATGCTCGACCACGATGAGGCCGATGCCGCCATCGCGTATCTCGATCGCTGTCTGCGGTTGCTCGAGGGTCGGCCGCCGGGAAGCGTCGACCCGCGCCAGGCCGCCGACCTGCGGTACCTTGCCGGTGTGCTGCAGCGCGACCGGGACGGCGGTACCCGTGATGCGCTCGTCTCACTGCGCGCCGCCCGCGACCTCAATCCGCAGGACGTGCGCGTCCGCCGCGAACTGGCCCAGGCGCTTTTCAGCGCCGGTCAGAGCGAGGCGGCGGCGGTCGAGCTGCGCGCCGCCATTTCCCTCAATCCCTCCGACCGCGACGCCCGCCACGAGCTGGCCGACCTGAGCCAGCGGCTCGGACGCCTCGAGGAAGCCCGCACCCTTTTGCAGGACCTCGTGAAGGAGGATCCCCGGGACGGCGTGACCCGATACCGCCTGGCCGGGGTGCTGGTCGCAGCCGGCGACGCGGCCGCCGCCGTGAGCGAATACAAACAGGCGCTGACCGACACCCCGCGCCTGCTCGAGGCCGCCCACGACCTCGCCCGTCTGCTCGCCACCCATCCCGATCCCGCCGTCCGCGCCCCCGACGAAGCGCTCGCCCTCGCGGATCGGCTCTGCTCCCTGACGCGCAACCAAAACCCGCAGTTTCTCGACACCCTGGGCCTCGCCTGGGCAGGCAAACAGGACTTTGCCAAAGCCGCGGACGCCGCGCGCCAGGCGCTCGCCCTCACGCCGGCCGACCAGACCCAGGTGCGCGAGGCCCGGCAGCAACAGCTCCGCGACTACGAATCGCGCCTCAGCCCACCACGATGACGCCGGTTCGGCGCGGCTTAACACCCCATGGCCCTGGGTCATGGTTCGAGGATGCCGCCGCCGCGGGGGCCTGCGGTC
>JALRGF010000473.1 GCA_023253495.1 Verrucomicrobiales bacterium | reverse complement strand
AACCCGGTCAGACTTTGCATTTCCGCCTGACTCGCCAGCACGCCGATATCGATATCCTCGGTGAATCGGGGATATCGATGGGCGGCCAGGGCGACGGCACCGATCACGAGCGCCGGGAGATTGAATTTACCAAGGATCTCGGCGATTCGCTCCGCAACCCTCAAGTTGGCTGGGGTGTCCGGCATGACTCACTTTTCACTGGCACGTGGGGACGGTTCCTGTGACTGGATCCAGGCGAACCTCTTGCGCATCGTCAGGGCGTCAATGATCCGTTCTTCAACCGTCATGCGGGATAAGCGCGCGATTTCCGCGCGGAGAGCCGATTCCGCACTCGCGCTGCGCCGTGGACGGTGGTCTTCTGCGGCTCTCTTGGACATACCGTGAAAGTTGCCAATCCGCATTCCCGGTGCAAGCCGTGATGTACGGACAAGAGACAGCCCCACAGATCGTGCGCCAACGCCAACACCAACGCCTCCAGCATGCCATTATTGTGCTTTATTTTCAACTGGGTGGCCATGGGTTGTGGACGCTTTCACGGGGGCTGGCCGGGAGTCGACAGCGGTATTTCGCCTGCCTGGCCGCCGCGGACCGCGGGCGGCAGAGTTATCTGGATGGCCGTGGTGCTCTTTCAGATGCGGCCTTGGCCGGGTTCTGTGCGTTCTTTCTCCAAACCGTGCTCGATCAGATCCAGTTCATGACTGAGGGCAGCATCGGCACCGCCACCTGATGCCCCATGTACCGCGGATGCCGCAGGCGGTTGCTGTGCGCCAGCACCACCGCCGCCAACTCCCCCAGATCCGCCCCGCCCGCCACCACCCGCTCGAAGTCCAATGCCGTCAGAATGGCTTCCACCGACCGCTGCTCCAGCACCGGACCCGCACCCGACGCCGATGCCTCCAGATCCCGCCCGATCACGTCACCCAACCGCTCGCACATCTCCCGGAAAAACCGGGTGTCATACACCCCATCGTTCATCGCTCGTTCACCCGCCAACGCTCACTGAAACCCGTTCACCCGAGCCGCCGCAGGGCCTCCAGCCGCTCAATCATCGGCGGGTGCGAATAGTGCAGAAAAACCGTCAGCGGATGCGGCGTGAGGTTCGACAGACTGTCGCGCGCCAGGCGCTTCAATGCCGCCATCATATCGGAGGGACCACCGGTCGCCTGCGCGGCATAGGCGTCCGCCTCGTACTCGTGCTTCCGGCTCCACAAGCCGCTCAGGATGCCGATGACCGTCTGGGCCGGCTCAAACAGAATCATGAAAAAGACCAGGCCAAGCCAAAGCACCGGCCGCTCCAGCCCGAAAGCGGCGTGCAGCCCGGGGTGTGACAACACCGCCCCCATCAGCAGAAACAACACCGCCAGCTGCACCACCCCCAGCGCCAGCCGCTGCACAATGTGCCCGCGCTTGAAATGCCCGATCTCATGCGCCAGCACCGCCAGCAGCTCCGGCTGGGGATGCTTCTCAATGAGCGTGTCAAACAACGCGATCCGCTTGTTCCGCCCGAACCCGGCGAAAAAGGCATTCCCCTTCGTCGAACGCCGGCTGCCGTCGATCACAAACAGCTCCCGCACCGGAAAGGCGCACCGCTCAGCCAGCGCATGAATGGCCGATTTGAGCGCCCCGTCCTCCAGCGGCGTGAACTTGTTGAACAGCGGCATCAGATACCGCGGCGCCACATACTGCAGCACCAGCATCAGCCCGGTAACCGCCAGCCACGCCCACAGCCACGCCTTCGGAAACGCCCCGAACAACCACAGCAACAGCGCCAGCACCGGCAGCCCGATCAGCGCCCCCAGTACCAAGCCTTTCAACCGGTCGGTCACGAAGACACCCGGCGTCGTCTTGTTAAACCCGTACTTCGCCTCCAGCCGGAAGGTGTCATACCACTCGAACGGCAACCCGATCAGCGCCCCCGCCAGATGCAGCAGACTGATCCCGATCAACCCCTGCACGATCGGCGATCCTGTCAGCCCGGCCACCAGCCCCTGCAGCCAGGGGAAACCTCCCGCCAACCAGAAACCGAGAAAAACCGCCAGCCGCACCGCACTCACCACCAGCTCAAACCGCGCACTCTCCCGGCTGTACGCCTGGCTGCGCGCAAAGGCCTCCGCATCAAACACGTCCCGGAATGCTTCCGGCAAGGGCTGCCGCAAGTGCCGCACATTCAGCACCACCGACACCACCTCCAAGAGAAACAATCCGAGCACCGAGCCCAGCAGGAACACAAACCAGAAATTGTCAGCCGTCATGAGTGATCCTTACTCAAAGCGAAGCCCGGTCGGCAATCCAGCAGAAACACCGCCCCCAGACGAGCCGTCCGCAAACCACCGCAACCGCCGCCGATACTATGGCCCCGCCGCCTCCGGCCTGGCCCGCAGCACCGGCATCATCAGTTCCTCGACCAGCGGACGACGGACGACAAACACGTTCGGTTCGTCATTCAACCGACCGTAATACAAGGCAGTGCGCTGGCCCGGCACCGTGGGGGCCAGCGCCAGCCGGACCGGCACCTCCTTCGCAGCACCCGTGGCCTCGTCAAACTGCTCAATCACCAGCTGCACCGTAACCACCGGATGACGCAGCGCTTCCAGGCCGGGTGCTGCGTCGCTCGACCAGTCGTGGGCCTCGAATTCCGACAGCCGGTTGACCAGTCGCTCCAGCTGCTGGCGGTCGAGGAATTCCGTGACATCAGTCCCCTGACGGCTCGCGGTCCATTTCGCCCCGGCCGCATGGTCAAACACGCACTCCAACGGCGGCGCCGGGTCCTCGGTCAGCGTCAGCCGCCGCAGCGAGAGCGGCGCAAATCCCAGCAGCCGCGGGCTCTTGTACCGGATCCAGTCGCGCGGCACCGAGCCCAGAATCTCCCCTTGAAAAAGCATCACCGTCGGACGGCCGGACCATTGCGCGTAAAACCGGTTCCGGCGCTCACCCAGCCTCAGTACGGAACTGTCCGCCGGAGTCGGGGCCACCGGCCGCGACCGATCCGCATGCACCGCCGTACCCAGCGTGATCTCCAGAAACGGCGCGTCCAGTCCGTACTCGGCCGCCGGCCCGGGCTGGTCAAACCACTGCACGACCAGTGCGTTGTTGAAAACATCGACCAGCGACTGCACCCGCTCGCGGTTCGCCTCGTGCACCAGCCCTTCGTGTGCCAGGTACCAGGTGTTGCCATGCAGATGCAGGGCGGTCTCGCCGGCCTCCCGGTCTTTCAAAATCACCGTGGTCAGGCGCTTCGCATCAATCGCCGCCAGCTTCGGGTCGCGGAACCGCTCCAGCGTGCACCCGCGCAACGCCAGCAGGTCCGCCCCCGCCCGCGCCTGGCCCGGACGCCCGGCCACCCGCACCCACGACACCTCCGGCTCCGCACCGGCAAAAACCTCCAGAACCTCCCCCTCCGCCGGCCCGCCGTCCGACCAGACGGTCACCGTCACCACCGGCTCTCCGGACACCGCCGCCCCGCCCCCGGGCTCGGAAAACGACTGGGCCCGCGCATTGACCAGCCCCGGCAACAAATGGTCCGCCACCAGCTCCTGGTCCGCCCGCTCCGCCATCGGCCGCGTCAGACGCCACACTGCCGCCAGCTGCTTCTTCCTCTCCTCCCCCGGCAATCGATCACGTTCCAACTCAATCCCCC
>JALRGF010000397.1 GCA_023253495.1 Verrucomicrobiales bacterium | reverse complement strand
GGATCTCGTCGCCCACCGTCTTGACCAGGGTGGCACCCGTGGCGGCCACCACGTCCGCGCTCACTGCCTCGAACCTTTCGACCAGCGCGGCCAGGTCGGCGTCCTCGAGTTGCCGGCTCAACCGCGTGAAGCCGACGAGATGTGTGTCATCAAATCGATGCACACCGAACAATTCACTCACGCGCCCGCGGAACTGCTGCTCTTCACCGGGTCGGCGCGCCAGGGGCGCCCGTCGCTCGGCTCGTGGGTGACGTACGGTCTGGGATCGGAGAACGACAATCTGCCCGGTTTCGTCGTCCTGATCAGCAGCGGGGTGCAGCCGAGCGGCGGCCAGAGCTGCTGGGGCACCGGGTTCATTCCGTCGGTTTTCCAGGGGGTCCAATGCCGCTCCAAGGGCGATCCGGTACTTTACGTCAGCGACCCTCCGGGTATCGACCGCGCCCTGCGCCGCAAAACGCTCGACGCCCTGCGCGACCTCAACACGGAACAGGCTGGCGCCCTCGGGCACCCGGAAACCGCCACCCGCATCGCCCAGTACGAACTCGCCTTCCGCATGCAGGCCAGCGTGCCCGAGGTCATGGACATTTCCCGCGAGTCGCCCAGCACCCTGGAAGCCTATGGGGCCGTGCCCGGCGAGGCCAGCTTCGCCAACAACTGCCTGCTCGGCCGCCGGCTCCTGGAGCAGGGGGTGCGCTTCGTGCACCTCTTTGACTGGGGCTGGGATTTCCACGGCACCGGCCCGAGCGAGGACATTCGCGGCGGCCTGACGGAAAAAATGCGCCGCACCGACCGCCCGGTCGCCGCCCTGATCCGCGATCTGCGCCAGCGCGGGTTGCTCGACGACACCCTGGTCATCTGGGGCGGCGAGTTCGGGCGCACCCCGTTCCGCGAGGGACGCACCGCGGGCGGCGACACCCTCGGCCGCGACCACTTTCCCGATGCCTATTCCCTGTTCCTCGCCGGCGGCGGAGTCAAAGGCGGGTTCAGCTACGGCGAGACCGACGAACTCGGTTTCAGCGTGGCCACCGACAAGGTGCACGTCCACGACCTCCAGGCGACCATCCTTCACCTGCTCGGCATCGACCACGAGCGCCTCACCTACCGCTTTCAAGGGCGCGACTTCCGTCTCACCGACGTCCACGGCTCGGTCATCAAAGGCATCCTCGCCTAGGACCCGCTGGAAAAACGATTGAAATCCCGCCCGGGCGCGCCAGAGGCTGCGCCGGTCCTTTCCTCCCGTCGCCCAGACCCCACCATGCCTGCCGAACCCGTCAAACTGACCTCGCTGTCGTCCTGCGCCGGTTGAGCTTCCAAGCTCAGCCAGGAGGCGCTCGCACAGGTCCTGTGCGGGTTGGATCAATTCGAAGATGCGAACCTGCTCGTCGGGTCCGCCACGTCCGATGACGCTGCCATCTACCGGCTCTCGGATGATCTGGCCCTCGTCCAGACAATCGATTTTTTCACCCCGATCGTCGACGACCCGTACCTCTACGGCCGCATCGCCGCCACCAACTCGCTCTCCGACGTCTACGCCATGGGCGGACGGCCGATCACCGCGATGAACGTGGTCGGCATGCCGGTCGACATCCTCGGTCCGGACATCATCAACGAAATCCTGCGCGGCGGCGCGGACACCGTCAAGGAAGCCGGTTGCGCGCTGGCCGGCGGCCACTCGATCAAAAATCCCGAGCCGATCTACGGCTTGTCGGTCACCGGCCTGGTCCACCCCGACCGTCTCATGACCAATGCCGCCGCCCGGCCCGGCGACATCCTCGTGCTCACCAAACCGCTCGGCACCGGCATCGTCACCACCGGCATCAAACGCGGCCTGGTCGAACCGGCCCTCGTCGATCGCACCGTGGCCGTGATGAGCCGTCTCAACCGCCCCGGCTCCCGGCTCGCCGAACGCGGCCTCGTCCGCGCCGCCACCGACGTCACCGGCTTCGGCCTGCTCGGCCACCTGCGCTCACTCTGCCGCGCCAGCGGCGTCACCGCCCGCATCCACAGCGCCGCGCTCCCGGTCATCGCCCCGGAGGTCATCCGCCTCATCGAGGCCGGTTGCGTACCCGGTGGCACCAGACAAAACCTCGCTTCTTCAGAACCCGAAGTCCGCTTCGGCCCGGCCGTCACCCCGGCCGTCCAACTTCTGCTCGCCGACGCCCAGACCAGCGGCGGCCTGCTCTGCTGCGTGCCCGAACGCCACCTCGACGAGGTGCTCGCCCTCCTCCACGACGAAGCCACCCTCTGCCACGCCATCATCGGCTCCATCGAACCGCCGGCCCCCGGCGCCCTGATCCGCGTCGAGTGACGTCCGCCAGCCCCGCATCTCGCCAAGGTCCGCGATACGACCCCTATGGCGGTGCCCGGTGCGCCTTCTGGACAGGGAACCTGTGAGGGCCCTCCCTGGGATTGATCCCGAGGCGTTTTGAGGATTCGATGACGCTGGCGATAGCGGCGACGCGGGGACCGGCATCCCAGCTGCCGACGTGGAGCCAGTTTTTGCGACCGAGCACAAGGGGACGCACTGAGTTTTCGGCCCAGTTGGTGTCGAGTTCGACCTCTCCGTAGTCGAAGATGCGAGTCAGCTTTGGCCATTGGCCGAGGACGTAGGCACAGGCCCTAGCGAGCTTGCTACTGGGTATGCTGTCGGTCTGGGCGGACTCGATCTTTTGTTTAATCAAGTCGAGCACTGGCATGCTGTGTTCTTGCCGGTGGGCCCGGCGAACGTCCGGCGGAGCGTTGGCTTCGCGCATCGCTCGCTCGTGGGCGTAGAGTTTTCCGATGGCTTCCACGATACCGATCGCGTGGCGGCAGACCGGGCTTTTGGGGGCGTCTTTTTTCAGGACGGTGGCCAGTTAATAGAACGGACGGCGGGCGTGGCTCCAGCACCCCAAGTGGATGAAGCCTTCGTGGTCGAACTTGTCGTAAACGGCGTAGCCGTCGGTCTGGATCTTGCCGTTGTAGTGCTTGAGGCGGTCGACCGCCGCCACGTACCCGCGGGTACGCGCGAACTCGTAACTAACGCTTCCTCGCGGGTTGCTGTACGTCCACCACCATCCGCGGGCGTTGGCGCCCGGCGTATCCGGATCGGAGACCGGCACCGGTGATTCATCGACCTGCATGTACCCCTCGGCGGCTACTTCGCGGTAGATCGCGGCGTTGACCGGCATCAGGAGTTCGCCGGCCTTCATGGCCCATCCAGTCAGGGTTTTGCGAGAAAGATCGACGCCCGCATCACGCAGGAAAGTGGCCGCCTGACGATAGAGTGGTAGATGGTCGGTGTATTTACGCACCAGCACTTCGACGACGACCCGATCCTCGCACATCCCACGATCGATGATGCGCGAAGGAACCGGCGGTTGCTGTACGCCTTCATCAGGGCACTCCGTGCAGGCATACTTGGCGCGTTTGGTTTGAACCACGAAAAACTCCAGCGGCTTCAGATCAAGAGTTTCGGTCACGTCCCATCCGATGAGTTTCTTTTCCTTACCGCACTGGCCGCAGTGGCATTCCTCG
>JALRGF010000384.1 GCA_023253495.1 Verrucomicrobiales bacterium | reverse complement strand
CTCGTCGCGGAGGTCGAAAATGTATTTCGATGTGGCGTAGGTGCCGGTGAGGTAGCCGCCGCTGGTGTGGAGGATGCCTTTCGGTTTGCCGGTGGACCCGGAGGTGTAGAGGATGAAGAGCGGGTGCTCGGAGTCGAAGGCCTTGGCCGGAGCCACCGCCGACTGGCCGGTGATCGCATCGTGCCACCAGACGTCGCGGCCGACGGTCATGTGGACTTCCTGGCTGGTGCGTTTGAGGACGATGACTTTTTTGACCGGGTTGGGGCCGGCGGCGAGGGCGGCGTCGACGTTGTTCTTGAGTTCGACGATTTTGCCGCGGCGCCATCCGCCGTCGGCGGTGATGACGAAGGTGGCGCCGGAGTCGGCGATGCGGTCGGCGATGGCGGTGGCGGAGAAGCCGCCGAAGATCACGCTGTGGACGGCGCCGAGGCGGGCGCAGGCGAGCATGGCGATGGCGGCTTCCGGCACCATCGGCATGTAGATGATGACGCGGTCCTTCGCCTTGACGCCCTGGGCGGCGAGCATGTTGGCGGTGCGGCAGACTTCGCGGTGGAGCTGGGCGTAGGTCAGGGTGCGGGTGTCGCCCGGTTCTCCCTCGAAAATGATGGCGGCCTTGTTGCGGCGGAGCGGGTCGGCAGCATGGCGGTCGACGCAATTCTCGGCCACGTTGAGCTGACCTCCGACAAACCACTGGGCGAACGGCGGTTTCCAGATCAGGCCTTTGGTCCATTTTTTGCGCCAGGTCAGTTCGCGGGCTTCGGCTTCCCAGAACTTGACCGGATTTTTGATTGAGGCGGCATAGCGTTCCCGGTAATCCGGCATGGACGGAATGCGGGCCTTTCTGGCGATGGCGGCTGACGGCTTGAAGACGCGTTTTTCGACGAGGCTGGAAACGATGTTCTGGGACATGACGGGGGAGAGTGTGCGGAAAGGCGGGCGGAATGCCAGAGGCAAAACGCGGTGAGCGCACCGCCGGGGACAATCCGCATGACAAGCGACAGGCGGCGTGCTAGGTCGGCCGCCATGAAGATTGTGCTCGCGTATTCCGGGGGTCTGGACACCTCCGTGCTGCTCTCGTGGATCAAGGACACTTACCAGGCTGAAGTGATCGCCTTCTGCGCCGACATCGGCCAGGAGGAGGAACTCAAGGGGCTGGACAAAAAAGCCCGCAAGACCGGAGCCTCCAAAGTGTACATCGATGACCTCGCGGAGGAATTCGCGCGCGATTTCATTTTCCCGATGATCCAGGCCGGCGCGATATACGAGGGCCAGTATTTCCTCGGCACCAGCATTGCGCGGCCGCTCATCGCCAAGCGCATGGTCGAAATCGCCAAGGCCGAAAAGGCGCAGGCGATCGCCCACGGGGCCACCGGCAAGGGCAATGACCAGGTGCGGTTCGAGCTGACCGCGGCCGCCCTCGCCCCCGGTCTGGAAATCATCGCACCGTGGCGCGACGAGAGGTTCCGCGCGCAGTTTCCCGGGCGCCAGGAAATGATCGACTACTGCGCCGAACGGAAGATCCCGGTGCAGGCGAGCGCCAAAAAACCGTACTCGATGGACCGCAACCTCCTGCACATCAGCTATGAAGCGGGCATCCTGGAGGACCCGTGGTACGATTCGTACGACCTGAAGAACCGCGACTACTTCACCACCCTTTCGGTGCTGCCGGAGGACGCGCCGGACAAACCGGAGCACGTCGAACTGGAGTTCGAGGAAGGGAACTGCGTCGCCGTCAACGGCAAGCGCCTCAACCCGCTCGGGGTCATGCGCACGCTCAACAAGCTGGGCGGACGCCACGGCGTCGGGCGCGTCGACATGGTGGAAAACCGGTTTGTCGGCATGAAGTCGCGCGGCGTCTACGAGACCCCCGGCGGGGCGATTTTGATTTTTGCGCACCGCCAGATCGAGTCGCTGACCATGGACCGCGAAGTCATGCACCTGCGTGATTCGCTGGTGCCGAAGTATGCGCAGCTGGTTTACAACGGTTTCTGGTACGCGCCGGAGCGGCTCGCCCTGCAGGCGCTGGTCACCGAAAGCCAGCGGCACGTCAGCGGCACGGTCCGGGTCAAGCTGTACAAAGGCGGGATCTACGTCACCGGCCGGAAATCCACCCACAGCCTCTACAACCCGCACATCGCGACGATGGAGGCCGATCCGACCAAGGCGTACAACCAGGATGACGCCACCGGGTTCATCCGGCTCAACGGCCTGCGCCTGCGGGTCGGCGCCAAGGTCAATGGATCCAAATCGATGACCAAACCGCTCTGAGGAGGATCAGGAAAGGGCGATGGCGGCCACATAGGCCGCCTTGCAGGCGAGGTGCGAGAGCTGGTCGGCGTGGAAGCTGAGCCGGCCTTCGGCGCGCTGCCAGTCGATGATCCAGTGGAGGATAAATTCCGCGAGCCCGAGCCAGCCGCAGGCGGTCAGCGCCCAGACCACGCCGGCGTGCAGGGCGCAGTGGGCGCTGAGCACGTAGACCCAGAGGGTGGGCGGGGTGTCGGCGGGCCGGGATCCGGGCGGGGGGCAATAGTGACGGCTTTTCGCCCGGGCCATGAATTCCGTCTGCAGAGCATAATCGGCGAGGGCATGACCGATGAATAAAGCCGCGAGCAGGGCGATCCATGCGCTGACGTCCGCCTGTTGGAGCCACCAGAAATCCATGAAAGGGAATTCTAGGGCGGGCCGGGAGGATGCGCAAGGGCGGGCGGAGCGGCGGCGGCCGCGGGGGCTCAGGGGGCCGGGAAGGCAGTGTGGGCGACGTTGTTGCCCTCGTTGATGCGGTAGACCGAAAACACCCATGCTTCACCCTCCCGGGGTTCGCCGCGCGGCCATGGTTGGTTGAGCACGGTGATGCGCACGTCGCCGTCGGCCCGGGAATCTTTCGCTCCCCGCTGGCCGGCCAGCAGGTGGGACGGATTGAGGATAACGTCGCTCAACCGCGGGCCTTCGCCCTCCCGCTGCACAAACTCAAGGGCCCGGACGCGTCCCATCCAGACGGCTTCGACCGGGCCGCGGCCGTCAGTAGCGGCGGTGGCGGTGGCGGTGGCGCGCCGGCGGCGGGCGTCGATTTCCGCGCGTTGGTCGGCCAGCCAGGAGCCGGTCGCCGCGTCGGCAGTGAGGCGGTTTTCCGCCTGGAGCTGCTGGTTGGTGCGGTTCAGGTTCCAGAGCAAGGTGGCGGCCCCCGCGACAAGCAGGCTGATCCCGCCGGCCGTCAGCACCCACCGCGGGAGCTGGGCGGTCGGTCGGGGAGGCAGCGGACGGGCAACAGGGCGGGGCATCGGGAAATCAAGGAGACCCGCTTCATGCATGGCGGCCCGGGCCGATGCAAGCGGGGAATTGGATCCCACGCCAGGGCGCCACGCGCGAAATACCCGAACCATCGCTGATCCCATCTCTGGCGTCGCGCGGGGACACGATCCCCCGCAGAGGTGGGACGCGCCCAGCGCGCATGGGAGGGACAGAAGCACCCTCCGGGCATGGGAGGGTGAGAAGCGGTCTTCGGGTATGGGAGGTGGGATGCGACCTCCGGGCGCGTCGGCGGTGAGGACGTGTGAGGCCGGAGACTTTTCCGCCTCCTCGAGCGGCGTGCCTGACGGCTCAGCCGGGGCGACGTCCGACCGGGCTGGAGACGCGCCTCTTCGGGAGAGCCGGCCCTTCGGGCGCGGGTCTCTCCGGGGGGGGCGGGCCGTCGTGCCGGCCCCGACCCAAAGCGGTGTCGCGG
>JALRGF010000312.1 GCA_023253495.1 Verrucomicrobiales bacterium | reverse complement strand
AGGCGTACCTCGCCCGACCACCGCGGCAGGACGTCAGGGGCGGTCCGGCAGATTCTGCAGGCGCACCTGTCCGCGGGCGATCAGCCGCTCGGATTCGTCACGGATACAGACGAGCCACAACTGCTGCAGGCGACCCCGGTGTATCGGCTCGGACACGCCGAAAGCCGTGCCCTCGGAGATGGCCCGGAGGAAGTCGGTGTTGTTGTTCACGCCCACGACGTTGCCGCCACCGTTGGCGGAGAGCCACACATGGGCGGACACGCTCGCCATCGACTCCACCATGGCGCACCAGACACCGCCGTGCACGATGCCCATCGGCTGGTGAAGTGACGGCTGGACCCTCAGGTGCGCAACGACACCGTCGGCGGACAACTCGGTATAGGTCAGCCCGATCCCGCTGTCGAAGGGCGCGGGAGGCATTTCGCTTGGTTGCACGCCTTACAGGTCTACACGGTGGCGCCGGCAATCCGGGTGCGGGGTTTGCCCTGATCGGCCGACCCGGGCATGGCCAAGGCGGATTTTGGTACGACCGGCGGTAGTAACTGCGCGTAGTGTGGTCTCGGGGAGATGGATTGACTATGGACGCCGGACTATGGCCAGGCTGAATCGCCTCGGCGACCTTGAGCGGGCGGTGATGGACCACCTGTGGGACACCGGCGTGCCGCAAACCGTTCGCCAGGTCCACGACGGACTGTGCGCCCGGCGCGAACTCGCCTACACCACCGTCATGACGGTCCTGCAGCGGCTGGCCCGCAAGGGACTGGTGGCACAGATCCGCGACGACCGCGCCCACCGGTACACCCCCGTCAACGGACGCGACGAGCTGATCGCCGGGTTGATGGTCGACGTCCTCGGTGAAGCCACGGGCCCCGGCGGCCGCCAGGCCGCTCTGGTGCACTTCGTGGAGCGAGTCGGCGCCGAGGAGGCCGACGCCTTGCGCCGCGCCTTGGACAATCTGGACGCCAAACAGCATTCCGACTGATCCGCTGGCGGTCGCGCCACCGTCTGAGGAAGACTGTCAGGCGTGTCCGTCCTGGCATTCACCATCCTCGCTCTGGCGCTGACAGGTCCGGTGCCGGCCCTCCTCGCCAGGGCGTCATGGCCGCTGCGTGCACCGCGCGCGGCGGTGGTGCTGTGGCAGGCCGTCGCGCTGGCAGCGGTTCTGTCGGCGTTCAGCGCCGGGCTGTCGGTGGTGGCGCTGCTGGCGGACGGCGGACCCGCGGGCTGGCCGCTGCGGCTCGCCGCGGCCGCGATGTTCGCACTGACCGTCGTCATCGGTGTCCGCCTCGCCGCGGCCGTGGTGTCGGTGGCCGTCGGCACCCGTCGCCGCCGCGCGCACCACAGGATGGTTGTCGATCTCATCGGAGCGTGCCCGCGCGACGACGTGCGGGTGCTGGCCGTTGCCCAGCCGATGGCGTACTGCCTGCCGGGGATGCGAAGCCGTGTCGTGCTCACCGAGGGCGCATTGCGCGTGCTGACCGAGTCCGAACTCGCCGCGATCATGCGCCATGAGCGTGCACATCTGCGCGCCCGCCACGACCTCGTTCTCGAGGCCTTCATCGCCGTGCACACCGCCTTTCCCCGCGTCGTGCGCAGCGGCAGTGCACTCTCGGCGGTGCGGTTGCTGGTCGAGTTGCTCGCCGACGACGCCGCCGTGCGCGCCACCGGTTCACGGCCGCTGGCGCGGGCACTGGTGGCCTGCGCGTCGGCGCTGACGCCGGCCGGCGCCATGGCGGCCGGCGGTCCGACCACCGTGATCCGGGTGCGCCGCCTCGCCGGCCCGCCCAACAGCCGGCTGGTGGCGCTGGCCGCCTATCTGGCCGCCGCCGCGGTGCTCGTGGTGCCGACCATCGCCGTTGCGGTGCCCTGGCTGACCGAACTACACCGGCTTCTTGCCGGCTGACCCCCGCACCAGAAAGGCGATCTATGAGTTCCTCCGCAAAGGCCAGGGCGTCGATCGGCGTCACCGGTCTGGCAGTCATGGGTTCGAACATCGCGCGGAACTTCGCCCGACACGGTTACACCGTCGCCCTGCACAACCGGTCGGTCGCCAAAACCGACGCACTTCTCGCCGAGCACGGGTCCGACGGCGACTTCGTACGCTCGGAAACCATCCGCGAGTTCCTCGACGCACTCGAGCGACCGCGGCGGGTACTGATCATGGTGAAGGCCGGCGATGCCACCGACGCCGTGATCAATGAACTCGCCGACGCCATGGAACCCGGTGACATCATCATCGACGGCGGTAACGCGCTCTACACCGACACCATCCGCCGCGAGAAGGCGATGCGGGAACGCGGACTGCACTTCGTCGGCGCCGGCATCTCCGGCGGAGAGGAGGGGGCGCTCAACGGACCGTCGATCATGCCGGGCGGACCGGCCGCGTCGTACACCAGCCTGGGGCCGCTGCTGGAGACACCGCTCAAACCCAAAAAGTCACCTTCGACTCCGCCACCGACAAACACACCAAGGAAGACCTGGTGAAGTCGATCGGGAAGGAAGCCGACAAATACGTCGTCAAGGAGGTTAAAAAGGAAACCGCCAAGAGCGGGGCCGCCAACGCCCCGCCCGGAAGCTGAACCACCCGACCCACCCAACTGACGACAAAGCCGGGAGGGAAATCGGGAGCAAGCCGCCCTGCGGCCGCTGACTCCCGGGCCACCCGCCCGGCAACCAACCAACCAAACACCGCCGTTTCAGCCAACCCCCGGCCTCATCCGCCGGGGGTTGTTTTTTGTCTCCGGCTCGCTTTTTGCCCTTCTGCCGCGCTTCGGGACCCGCCCCCCATCCCTCTCCGATTCAGGGTTTTCATCCGCCGGCGGCCGGCTTCAGTACACCCGTCCCATGAAATACACCGCGCCACCCGCTTCCCTCTTCATCGAACACCGCCGGCGGCTCGCCTCGCGGCTCCTCCCCAATGGCCTCGCCATCATCACCGCCAACGACATCCTGCCGACCAACGCGGATGGCACCCTGCCCTTCCGCCAGAACAGCGACCTGTTCTATCTCACCGGGGTCGACCAGGAGGAAACCGTCCTCATCCTCTACCCCGACGCCTTCGACCAGGACAAGCACCGCGAACTGCTCTTCATCCGCGAAACCAATGAGCACATCGCCACCTGGGAGGGCGAAAAACTGACCAAAGAGCGCGCCGCCGCACTGACCGGCATTCCGGAAAAAAACATCCATTGGACCAGCGCTTTCGACGGCCTCTGGCGCTCGCTCATGTTCCAGGCCGAACGTGTCTACCTCAACCTCAACGAACACCCGCGCGCCCACGTCGCCATCGAAACCCGCGAAACCCGCTTCGCCCGACAGTGCCGGCACGAATTCCCCCTCCACCACTTCGAACGCCTCGCCCCGCACCTCGCCTCGCTGCGCACCCGCAAGTCCGCCGACGAACTCAAGCTCCTCCAGGAAGCCATCGACATCACCGAGGCCGGCTTCCGCCGCGTCGCCCGCTTCGTCAAACCGGGCGTCGGCGAATGGGAAGTTGAAGCCGAATTCGCCCACGAATTCATCCGCCGCCGGTCCCGCGGTTTCGCCTACTCCCCGATCATCGGCACCGGTAAAAACGCCTGTGTTCTTCACTACCTCGACAACCACGCCACCTGCGCCGACGGCGAACTGCTCCTGCTCGACGTCGCCGCCGAGTACGCCAACTACAATGCCGACCTGACCCGCACCCTGCCGGTCAACGGCCGCTTCAGCAAACGTCAGCGCAAAGTCTATGACGCGGTGCTCCGCGTCTTCCGCGCCGGATGCGACTTCCTCCGCCCCGGCGTCTACACCCGCGACTGGAATACCTTCGTCGGCGAACTCATGGAAAAGGAACTCGTTGACCTGAAGCTCCTCAAAATGAAGGACGTCAAAAAACAGGACCCCGAAAAACCATTGTATAAAAAATACTTCATGCACGGCGTCGGCCACCACCTCGGCCTCGATGTGCACGACGTCGGCGCCGCCAGCGAACCGGTCGCCGCCGGCAACGTCTTCACCGTCGAACCCGGCCTCTACATCCGTGAGGAAGGTCTCGCCGTCCGCCTCGAAAACGACATCCTCATCGGCACTTCCGGCAATACCGACCTCATGGCCTCCATCCCCATCGAGGCCGATGAGATCGAAGCCCTCATGGCCGACCGCGCCTGAAACCGCGCCGCCCCCGAATGGCGGCCCGGACCTCCGAGGACGCCTCCCCTGCCACGCCCCCAAGGAACTCACCCGCCGGCCGGCCGCCCCTCGCACCGCCCGGGCCGGGACCCGCTCCGGGCGAGGTGCACACCGACCGCCAGCGCCGTTCCGGCTACCAGATCCAGCATACGGTGTTGTCCGGTGGCCAGGGTGGCGGCGAGCAGGAGCAGCCACCACCCACCCAGCAGCCACCGGGCCGTCTGCCCGACCGCCGGACGCAGGTGCAGCACCACCAGCGCCGCCATCACCGCGTGCAGGGAAGGCAGTGCGTTGGTCGGGCCGTCCAGCGCGAGGACCAGCCCGCGGAACAAGGGATCGTCTTCCGCCGGGCGGTTCACCGTGGTCGGCCAGAGCCAGAAAACCGGTGCCGCCAGCGCATACGTGAATGCGGTGTCGCGCGCATACCGCCGCGCGGGCCCCAGGCACCCGGGACCCCAGATCATGGCGGCATGCGCCAGCCAGACGCTTTGATACACCAGCACCCAGGCCGGGTGATACGCCGGCCTCGTCTCCAGCGGCAGAAAGGGCACGACCCATGGCGGTCGCGGATTCCACACTTGCGCCGGAAAATAACAGAGTGCCATCCAAAGCCCGAGCCCGGCCAGCCAGGCCAGCTTGGCCCCGGCATGCCGCCGGAAATCGACGCCGCAGGTCGGACACATCCCGCCTGCAGTACCCGGAAACCGTCACAACGCAATTTCACCGGTCGCGGGGATCGACACCGCGGCCGGCAGACGTATACTCGCGGGAGCGATGGCAATGCGTCGCCCGCCCCCGATGGGACAACACCCCCGAGATGATTGGCGCGATCCGGACGGCCCGTGGCAGGGCGGATTCCGGCGCCGGATAGCGTGGTCGGCTCCCGGGCTGGTCATGGTCGCCTGCGTCATCGTGTTTCTGATGCAACTGGTGCACGGGTGGCGCGGCTTCGGTATGGCGCCCGATCTTCAGGTCTTCGGGGAGGCGTCGTGGCCCCGGCTGCTGGCCGGCGAGTGGTGGCGTCTGGTCACCTACGCCTTCGTCCACGGCAACGTCCCCCACCTGATCCTGAATATCTTCGGCCTTTTCCTCATCGGACGGCTCGCCGTCATGGAATTCGGCCATCGCCACTGGCTCGGGATCTTCCTCGCCGGGGCTGTCGGGGGCGCGCTTGCCTACCTCGCCGTCTTCAATGAACCGAACCAGCGGCTGGTCGGGGCCTCCGCGGGCATCTACGCCCTGATCACCGCCACCACCCTGCGCATGCCCGGTCTGCCGCTGAGCGTGCCCTTCCTGCCCGGCCTCAGCATCCGCCTGCGCAACGTGACCCTCGGCCTGCTCGCCGTCGAGGTCGTCTACGCCGTAACCCAGGCGATCGCCCTCGCCCAGCCGTCCCCCCCCACCACCCCCGACACCCCGACCACCCACATCGCCTCGCTCGCTCACCTCGGCGGAGCCCTCGCCGGCTTCCTCTACGTGCGGCTGGTCATGGATGATTTCGACTCCATGGTGCGCGAAAGTGAACTCCGGGAACGCCAGTGGCGGGAACGCCAACGCCAAGGCCGCCGGAGGGAACCGCACCATGTCGCCGCCGGCAAAAATGCCGCCGCCCCGGTCGCGGAACCTGAGGCCCCGCCCCGCCCGGTCAATTTTATGGAAGATCAGGTCAACCCGATCCTCGAAAAACTGCACGCCCACGGCCCGTCCAGCCTGAGTCCGGAAGAGCACCGTATCCTCGACGAGGCCGCCCGACGGCTGCGGCCAACGCCCTGAGCCCCCTGCCCAGACACCGCCCCGCACCATCAGGCGGCCCCCGACGGTACTGCCACCCGGTTGACGCGCCCGCCGCCCGCCGCCAGCATATTCTCCGCATGAAATGTGTCCCTGTTCCCGTTGTGGCTGCCGCGGCAGCCGTCGCGCTCACGCTGTCCCTCTCAGCCGCCCCGACGCCGCCCCCGGGATTCGAAGCGGCCTTCAACGGCCGCAACCTCGATGGATGGTTCGGCCACGCCGGCGAAGACCCCCGACCACTGCTCGCCGCCAGCCCGGAAGAACTCGCCAAAATCCACGCCGACTCCATGGCCGACGTCAATGCCCACTGGCGCGTCGAAGGCGAGGAACTCGTCAACGACGGCCACGGCCTCTTCCTCGCCACCAAGAAGAACTACCGCGACTTCGAGCTCCACCTCGAATACAAAACCGTGCCCAAGGCCGACAGCGGCATCTACCTGCGTGGCTGCCCGCAAGTCCAGATCTGGGACACCACCGAGACCGAGAAATTCAGCATCGGCGCCGACAAAGGGTCCGGCGGACTCTGGAACAACTCGCCCGGCCAGCCAGGCAAAGACCCGCTCAAAAAAATGGACCGTCCGTTCGGCGAATGGAACAAATTCGAAATCACCATGATCGGTCAACGCGTGACCGTGAAACTCAACGGCGAAACCGTCGTCGATAACGCCGTGCTCGAAAATTACATCGACCGCAAGGCCCCCATCTTCCCGGCCGGCCCGATCAAGCTTCAGACGCACGGCGGCGAGATCCGCTGGCGCAATGTTTTTATCCGCGAAATCAGCCAGGAAGAAGCCGCCCGCACCCTCGCTGCCCGCGAAAAGGCCGATGGCTTCACCCGCCTCGACAACGGCCAGGACCTCTCCAACTGGCAGGGAGCCGTGGACAACTATCAGATCGTCGACGGCGCCATCCAATGCAAACCGGGCAAAGGCGGCAACCTGCTCACCAAGGAGGAATACGCCGACTTCGTCGTGCAACTCGAATACAAGGTGCCGCCGGCCGGCAACAACGGACTGGCCATCCGCGCTCCGCTTGAAGGCGATACCGCCTACGTCGGCATGACCGAACTCCAGGTGCTCGACGACAATTACGAAAAAATCAAAGGCGCCCTCGACCCCCGTCAGCGTCACGGCTCCGCCTATGGCATGATTGCCGCCCACACCGGCTTCCAGCACCCCGCCGGCCAGTGGAACTTCCAGCAGGTCACCGTCAAAGGGTC
>JALRGF010000202.1 GCA_023253495.1 Verrucomicrobiales bacterium | reverse complement strand
CGCGGAGGCGGCGGCCGACCTGGCGGGCGAACGAGGGATTTTTGAGCAGCACGCCGCCGTTGAGCACGAATTGGATGCGGTCGCCTGGTTTGGCGAGCCGGCGGGCGCAGGCGAGGGCGTCGGTGGCCAGGGTGGTGGCGGCGGTGGCGAGGATGCGCCGGGCGAGGGGATCGTTTTTTTCCGCCGCGCGGAAGACAGTGACAGCCAGGCTGGCAATCTCGGTTTTTCCGGCCTGCACGGACCACTCGATGAGGTCCTCTGCGGTCGAGAGGCAGAGGGCGTCGAGGACCAGCGCGCCGAGCAGCGGCCAGCGTCCGGACCGGTCGGCCTGCGCCGTCAGCTCGCGCAATGCTTGCAGGCCGATGTCGCAGGCGCTCCCGCGATCGCCGATGACATGGCCGCGGCCGCCGACCTTGGCGGTGCGGCCGTCGGCGGCGATCCCGAAGCAGCAGGAGCCGGTGCCACTGAGGACCAGAACCCGGGCGGCGGCGCCGGGTCTCGGCGGGGCGGCGGCCAGTGCTGTCTGCAGGTCGTCGGTGACCAGGCAGGGGGTGCCGGGAAAGACGCGTGAGGCAGCCCGCCGGATCCGGTCGCGATCGGCGTCGGTGCGCGCGCCGGCCAGGCCGATGGCGATGGCGGCGAGACGTTTTGGGGGGAGCGGCAGACGGGCTGCGACTTCGCGGAGCCGCCAGATCAACTCCCGATCCGAGAGCAGGCGCACGTTGGACGGGCCGAGCTCGAAGTCGACGCGCTGACCGGGGCCGCGGCCGGTGACGGCGGCGGTGGTGCGGGTGCCGCCGCCCTCGATTCCGAGGACGACCGGGTCGGCAAACGCGGTGGCGACTCGGGTGGGGCGGGACGGCGGGGGCATCGGCAAAATTACGAAGGAAGGTTGGGGCAGGGTGCGGGGCAGATTTTGGGCGACAAGAAAAATCTCTCTGGTAGCAGTGAGAAGCGGATTGGTGGTCCGGGGTCCGGGGATTTTTCCGCGGGGCCGGTGGCTGCCCCCGCTGATTGCCGACATTTTGTTATCCCATCAGACCGAGTCATGAATACCCCTGAATCATCCGTTGCCTCCGTTCCCCTCGCGGCCCGCCGTGATTTCCTGAAGACGTCGACGGCGGCGGCCGTAGGCGGACTGACCCTCGGGTTCCCGACGGTGCTGCGCGGTGCCCCGAACGGATCGAAGCTGAAAGTCGGATTGGTCGGCTGCGGCGGGCGCGGCACCGGGGCGGCCGCCAACGCCCTGGGGGCAGACAGCAACAGCGAGCTTTTTGCGGTGGCCGACGTGTTTTCCGGGCAGGCCGAAGCCGCCGTCAACACGCTGAACAACCAATTCAAGGACCGGATCAATGTGCCGGCAGAGCGCCGGTTCATCGGGATGGACGGCTATCAGGCGCTCCTGGCCAGCGGGGTGGATGTGGTGCTGCTGGCCACGCCCCCCGGGTTCCGGCCCGGGCACCTCGCGGCGGCCGTCGATGCCGGCAAACATATATTCTGTGAAAAGCCGATGGCGGTTGATCCGGTCGGGGTGCGCTCGGTGATGGAGTCGGTCCGCAAGTCGAAGGAAAAAGGCCTGAGTGTGGTCGCCGGGTTCTGCTGGCGGTACTGCCGCAGCCGGCAGGAATTTTTCAAAGCGATCCATGACGGCGCCATCGGCGACATCGTCAGTTATTACGCGACGTACTACACGGGCCCCGTCAAACCGATGCCGCCGGCCAGCGCGCGGCAGGCGGGCTGGAGCGATGTCGAGTGGCAGGTGCGCAACTGGTACAACTTTTCCTGGCTCAGCGGCGACGGCTATGTTGAGCAGTGCATCCACAGTGTGGACAAGGTGGCCTGGGCGTTCCGCGACCAGCCGCCGGTCAGCTGCGTGGCAACCGGCGGGCGTCAGTATCCGGCCGAGGGCGGCAATATTTTCGACCACATGACGGCGGTCTATGAATACCCGGGGCAGGTGCTGGCCACGGTCGGGCAGCGGCAGATTCCGAATTGTTTCAATGAGAATGCCGACTACCTGCAGGGGACCAAGGGCAGTGCGCAAATTGCGCGCAGCGTGAGCATCCGCGGGGAAAAGACGCTTCGGTTCCGCGAGGACGACGATGCCATGTACGATCAGGAGCACCGCGATCTTTTTGCGGCCATCCGGGCGGGTACGCCGCTGAACGACGGCGAACGCATGGCCACCAGCACGCTGCTCGGCATCATGGCCCGCACCGCCGCTTACACCGGCCAGAAAATCACCTGGGACATGATCATGAATTCCCAGGATGACCTG
The DNA here is from genome assembly GCA_023253495.1 of Verrucomicrobiales bacterium. Taxonomy (GTDB): domain Bacteria; phylum Verrucomicrobiota; class Verrucomicrobiia; order Verrucomicrobiales; family V1-33; genus CAJBME01. The sequence continues at coordinate 802 of JALRGF010000202.1, read as the reverse complement.
GCTCCCGAGGAGTCGCTGAAATGGGACGGCTCTTTCACTCCGAATCCGCTGCCGATTCCCGGGGTGGCAAAATTCGTGTGAGGCGCAAAGCGGGGGATACCGCGATGGGGCGCGGCGGCCGCGAAGCGGCCGTTAGGCCCGGCGGCTACGGCATCAGCCGCTTCAGCTTTTTCGCCTGTCTGGCGGCGTCCGCATCATCGGGATCCGCCTGTTTCTCTTTGGCCAGATCCGTGATCTTACCGAAGCCCTTGCTGATTTCCCCGGTGTCCAGAGAGGCATTGCTGTCGGTGTCGATATCCGCAAAGAGGGAGTCAACGCGTTCTTTTTTGAGCTCCTTGAGCAGCGGGATGCGCCGGAATTCATCGGCGCTCAGCGCACCGTCCCCGTCGTCGTCGGCTGAAAGAATCAGCTTCAGCAGAAACGACTTCGGGTCGAACCCGGAGGTGGTTTTCTCTTTTTTTTCTTTCGACCGCTTGGATTTGCCGCCGGCATCGCGTCCGGTTCTGGCGCTCTCGGGTTTTTCCGCAGCGGCTTCGGCGGCTGGTTTCGGCGGGGGCGCTTCGGGCGTGGTCGCCGGGCCGGGCGACTGGGCTCCTGAGGGTGACGACAGGAAGACCAAGGTGGACGCCACGGCTGTCAGGAGGCGCGGGAAAGGAAACATGAGGCTCATTGAACCACAGATTCGGCGAAAAGGTACCAAAACTTGGTCGAAAGGAATTTGCTTTCGGGGGTCGGCGCTGTTGACGGGGGCGTGGGGTGTGGGGAGGTGGGACCGGACTTCCAGGCCGGTCGGCGGTGGGCG
>JALRGF010000169.1 GCA_023253495.1 Verrucomicrobiales bacterium | reverse complement strand
GCCATGCCTCCACATCGTCGTCGATCGTGAGGGGCACAAAAAAAACGGATACAAAATGAATACACATTTGTAACTCGTTGATTATCAACGGTCACTTACGGCATTTTAAGCCGTTGGTTCCGGGTTCGAGTCCCGGACCTCGCACCAAATTGAGAAGCTGAAAATCCGCGGGTTACGAAGAAAATGGGAGTCGTGGGCGCAGCTCGCGGTGATTTGCAGTAAAAAGCACCTTTTGGCGCCAAAAATCGGATGCCAAACGCATCCACTTTCCGACGCCCTCGCGCCCCGCTCTTCGGAAAAAACCGGGTGCCTCAGACAAAGTAGCGTGTCCACGCGGCCAGCGGCGCCGTCACCCTCCATACCCCTGCGAAATTTTTCGCACCCCCCTCCGGATAAGTGGGTGTCTTTGATTGCCCGCCAACAAAAAGTGGGTGTCTGGCGATTGTGTGCCACTCTGTCAATCCCCTGCCCCGCAGCCCCATTGGGCGACGAAGCAGGTTGCGCCTGAGGGACTGGCTATGGCACGGTCTGCCGATGCGGACGATGTGTTGCCGGAATTTTTCCTCATGGAAGGTGGTGCTGACCGTGGTGGCGGCCAGCGGGTGGTGGCTGGCGGCGGCGGTGGCGGCGCCGATTGATTTCAACCGGCAGGTGCGTCCGATTCTTTCGGACACGTGTTTTGCGTGCCACGGGCCGGACGCGGCGACGGTCAAAGGCGGGCTGCGGCTCGACGTGGCGGAGGCGGCGCTCAAGGGTGGAGACACGGACGGGCCGGCGGTGGTGCCGGGGAAGTCGGAGGCCAGCGCGTTGCTGGCGCGCGTGCTTTCGGGGGATCCGGACGACCGCATGCCGCCGCCGGAATCGCACAAGCCGCCGCTGAACGCGGAGCAGATCGCCGTGCTGCGGCAGTGGATCAGCGAAGGCGCGGTCTACCAGGGGCACTGGGCGTTTTCCCCGCCGGTGCGGCCCGCGGTGCCGGAGGTCACGCCTCCGGCCGCCGGACCGCTTCATCCGATCGACGCCTTTATCCGGGCGCGTCTGGAAAAAGAAGGCTTGGAACCATCCCCGGAAGCCGACCGCCACACCCTGATCCGGCGGGTCACGCTCGACCTGACCGGACTGCCGCCGACGCCTGCCGAGGTGTCTGATTTTGTCCATGATGCGTCGCCCGGGGCCTGGGAAAAAGTGGTCGACCGCCTGCTTGCCTCGCCGCACTACGGCGAGATGATGGCGCTGCCGTGGCTGGACATGGCGCGCTACGCCGACAGCAACGGGTATCAGACCGACAGCAGCCGCTACCTCTGGCCGTGGCGCGACTGGGTCATCAAGGCGTTCAATGACAACCTGCCATTCGACCGCTTTACCGTGGAGCAGCTGGCCGGCGACCTGCTGCCCGACCCGACGCGCGACCAGCTGGTGGCCAGCGGTTTCAACCGCAATCACCGGCTCAATGGCGAAGGCGGGTTGATCCAGGCCGAGTGGTTTGTGGAAACGGTCATCGACCGCGTCGAGACGACCGGCAGCACATGGATGGCGCTCACTCTGAACTGCTGCCGCTGCCACGACCACAAATACGACCCGGTTTCGCAGAAGGAATTCTATTCGCTCTTCGCCTACTTCAACAGCGTGGAGGAAAGCGGCATCCTTGAAGGCGACGCCCGCAATACCGCTCCGGTCATTTCCCTGCCCGGCCCCGGACAGGAAGAGGAACTGGCCGGCCTCAAGGCCGAGGCTGCCCGCGCCACCGGTGAGCTCGGCCGCGTCGAGGCCGCCCTCGCCGGAAACCAGGCGGCCTGGGAAACGACGCTGCGCGCCGCCGCCGGCACCCCGCCGGTCTGGTCATCCGTCCGCCCAACGGCGCTCTCCTCCGCCAACGGCAGCGTGCTCACCCTCGAAGAGGACAGTGTCTTCGCCGGCTCGGGCCCGCAACCCGACACCGACGTCTATTCGCTGACCGTGGCCCCCGCCACGCCGGTGACCACCGCCCTGCGGCTCGAATTGCTCCCGGACGACCGCCTGCCCAGCCGCGGGCCCGGCCGCCATCCGAATGGCAATCCGATCGTCTCGGAAATCACCGTGGCCGCCACCGGTGCGCCCGGCACCCCGCCCCGCCCGATCGCCATCGCCCGCGTCGCCGCCACGTTCGACCAGCCCGGATGGGAGTCGGCCAAGGCCATCGACGGCCAGCCGGGCACCGGCTGGGCGATCCACCCGAACGTCGGCCAGGCCCAGAGCGCCGTCTTCGTGCTCGCCGAACCGCTCCAAGCCGGAGACACCACGACCCTGGAAATCACCCTGTCCCAGCAGTACGGCTCCGGCGCCACCCTCGGACGGTTCCGGATCGCGCTCACCGACGCCGCCACGCCGGTCGGCCTGCCCGAGGCCGTGGCCGCCGCCCTGCGGAAACCGGCCGCCGAGCGCACCGGCGAGGAAGCCGAGGCGCTCGCCATCCACCACCGCCAGCAGTCGCCCGACTGGCACGCCGCCACCCGTGCCGCCCAGGCGGTGCGCGACCTCGAAGGACGCCTGCCCACCACCATGGTCATGAAGGAACAGCCGGAACCGCGCGAAGCCCGGGTCCTCG
>JALRGF010000168.1 GCA_023253495.1 Verrucomicrobiales bacterium | reverse complement strand
ATTCCCGATCGACCCCGCACGGCCCGAGCCCACGGCAGCGGGTCCCCGATTTTCCTTTTCAGGACCAGTGGCTTCCGGCCGGATTCTGGATTTGATGACCGGGGTATGCAGTATGTTTCGACCCGTGGGCAGACGCGCCCGCATACTTTCACGGAGGCGGTGGCCGCCGGGCTGGCTCCCGACGGCGGATTGTTTCTGCCCGAATTGCTGCCGGACCTGAGCGGTCACGCGGCCGGGTGGGCCGGGCTCGACTATGCCGGGCTGGCGGCCGCCTTTCTGTCGGTTTTCGGGACCGACATCGACCGCGCCGAGTGGGAGCACCTGACGCGCCAGGCCTACGGCGGGTTTGATCATCCGGAGGTGGCGCCGCTGGTCGCCCTGGACGAGCGCACCTTTGTTCTCGAGCTGTTCCACGGCCCCACGCTCGCCTTCAAGGACTTTGCCCTCCAGCTGCTCGGGCTGCTCTACAAACGCCAGGTCGCCCGCACCGGTCAGCGGCTCTCGGTCCTCGGGGCGACCAGCGGCGACACCGGATCGGCCGCCATCCACGGGTGCCTCGGGCAGGAGGGGATCACCATTTACATCCTCTATCCGGAAGGCCGCGTCTCGCCGCTTCAGGAACGCCAGATGGCCTGCACCGGGGCGGCCAACGTCCATGCCCTGTGCGTTCCCGGGACTTTCGACGACGCCCAGCGGGTCGTCAAAGAGGCCTTCGGCGACGCCGCCTTCGCCGCCGAAGTCAACCTCTCCGCCGTCAACTCGATCAATATCGCCCGCGTGCTCGCCCAGTGCGTCTATTACCTGTGGGCGTGGCTGCGGCTGCCCGAGGCGGCCCGCGCGGGCGGAGTCGATTTTGTCGTGCCCACCGGCAACTTCGGCAACGTGCTTGCCGGCTGGCTCGTCCAGCAGATGGGCCTGCTCCCCGGCGCCCGCTTCCGCGTCGCCACCAACCGCAATGACATCCTCCACCGGTTTTTCACCACCGGCACTTACGAACAAGGCGCGGTCGACGCCAGCCACGCGCCGAGCATGGACATCCAGGCGGCCAGCAACTTCGAGCGCTTCCTGTTTTTCCTCCTCGACCGCGACCCGGCACGCACCCGCGCCGCCATGGCGGAAATGAAGACGACCGGACAGTTCCGGCTGGGCGCCCCGCCGGCGACCACCCTGCTTTCGTCCCGCCTCGACGACCCCGGCATCGCCGCCACCATCAGCGATGTCTGGCATCGGTACCGCTACACCGTCGACCCCCATACCGCCTGCGGATTCACCGGGATGGACCCGGCCCGGGCCAGCGTGGTCCTCGCCACCGCGCACCCGGCCAAATTTCCCGAAGTCGTCCGCGCCGCCACCGGCACCGAACCGACGCACCCGACGCTCGAAGCCCTCAAAGCCCGTCCGCTCGAACGACGCCCGCTCCCCGCGGACACCGACGCCGTCAAGGCGTACATCCGCAAATTTCGTCAAATCGGAGGATGACAAAACCGGCCGGACCGCCCAGCATTTCGTCGTTTTAGTCACCCACTCCACGCCCACGGCAACCCACGTCATCTCCCTCTTTCCCATGGCCTATGAACTGGAAGGAACCCTGAAGGAGGTCTTTGAGACCAAAACCTTCGGCAAAGGATTCACCAAACGCGAATTCGTCATCACCTCGTCCAAGGGGCCCGACGACCGCTACCCTCAACACATCAAGCTCACCCTGATCAAGGACAAGGTCCAGGTGATCGACCGCTTCAAACCCGGTCAACGGCTCAAGGTGACTTTTGACATCCGCGGCAACGAGAGCAACGGACGGTATTACGTCGACCTGCAGGCGTGGAAAATCGAGACCGGCGACGGCGGAGACGGTGGCGGCGGTTCATCCCACAACCGCGGCGGCACCTTTCAGGAAGCCGACCCATACGAGGAGGAAGGCGGCCGGGGCGGCGGACGCGACTCGCGCGGCGGCGGCCGGCGGCCACCGCGCCGCGAATACGAAGAAGAGGACACCCGCGATTTCGGCGGCGGGCGGCATGATGACATGCCGTTCTGAGCGGCGGCCGCAACAACACGTCCCGAGGGGCCTCCACTATTTCATGCGGTACCGCACGCGATTCTTTCGAGCCCTCTCCGGTGTCTGCCTGCTGGCCGGGGCTATCCTTGCCCCCACCGCCCCGGCTCAGGTCTTCGCCGATTTCCGCACGACCCTCGGCACGTTCTCCATCGAATTGTTTCACGAAGACGCCCCGCGGACGGTGGCCAATTTTGTCAGTCTGGCCGAGGGCACCCGGCCGTGGCTCGATCCGAAAACACAGAAGGTGCGCACCGGAGTGCCGTATTACGACGGGATCATTTTCCACCGGGTCATCCCGAATTTTGTCATCCAGGGAGGCTCGCCCCAGGGGACCGGGACCGACGGCCCGGGGTACAAGTTCCCCGATGAACTGACCAAGGGACCGACCGGCCAGCTCCTCCACTCGCACAATGCCGCCGGCATGATGTCGATGGCCAATTCCGGCGTGCACACCAACGGCAGCCAGTTCTTCATCACCACTTCGGTCACCCCGCCAGCCACGTTCCCGACGCACCTCGACGACAAACACACGGTCTTCGGAAAGGTCGCGGCCGGGCCGGGCGGAACCGCCGGCGAGGGCCAGGCGGTGGTTGACGCCATTGCCGCCGTGCCCCGCGGCACCGGCGACAAACCGCTGACCCCGGTGGTCATGGAATCCGTGAAAATCCGTCGTGTCGGGGCGGCGGCCGAGGCCTTCGATGCGCAGGCGTGGGCGCTGCCCGATGTCACCGGCGCCCGCACCATCCTCACCACCGCCCTCAATCCCGGAGCCAGCCCGCCGTCCACCACCCGCTTCGAACTGACCTACGAACGCGTCCGGCACGCCGCGACCAGCTTCAGTTATTCCGCGGACGCCGCGGCGTGGCAGCTGCTTTCGGTCGGCGGCGGGCAAGCCACCCTGATCGGCGCCACCAACGGCACCGACCCGCTCAACATCAGCGGCATCGGAGGGTTTCCATCGCTATTCATACGCGGGCGCAGCATCGACTACTCCGAACTGATCACGCGCACCAAACCCGCCTTGTCCGAGTCCGCTTCCGTCGTCCTGCGGTTTACCAACCCGGCCGGCATCGAAGTCACCGTGCGCCGCACCGGCGCCACCTCCGGCACCTGGACCGTCACCGGCCCGCCGTCCAGCACCGGCGTGGTGTCGTCGCTCAGCTACAATTTCGGACCCGGCGATGCCGGGTTTTTCAGCCCGATACTCGGGCTGACCTTGGCCAACGACCGGCTGCCTTGGACCGGCGGGGTGTCGCTAAGCGCCCTGAATGCCGCACTGACTTTTGATGCGGGTTCTTCCACCACCGGATATTTCAGTGCCACCGGGATCAATGCCGCCACCTCCGCGGGCGTCACCGGCAAAGGAGTATTCACTGTCACGGTCCCCTGAAGCTCCCGTCCCGGGCGACACGGGAACCCGCCGCCGGAAAATCCCCGGACTCTCCCCGCGCCCACCGGCTTTCGCGCCCCCCGGCCAACCGACGAAAACGCCCGCTCAGGCGATCGGCCGGCGCACCGGCGGATCCCCGGCGAGGCTGATTCCCCTGCACCATGCCGCTTGCTCCATGCCTTCGCCGCCGCCAGACTGATGCCCGATGTTTGTTGATCACCTGAAGGTTTATGCGAAGGCGGGCGATGGAGGCAATGGCGTGGTCCATTGGATCCGGCACAAGTATGTCCCAAAAGGGGGACCCGACGGCGGCGACGGCGGCCGCGGCGGCCATGTGATCCTGAAGGTCGATCCGCACACCGACAGCCTGCGTACATTGTTCTTCAAACCGAAGGCGATTGCCGAAGCCGGGCAGGCCGGCGCCCGCCAGGGGAAAACCGGACGCAATGGCCGCCATTTCACCGTCAAGGTGCCCGCCGGCACGCTCGTCCACCGGCTCGATCCGGAAACCGGCGAAAAGGGCGAACAGGTCGCCGACCTGACCGCCGACGGCGAGGAATTCATCCTCTGCCACGGCGGCAAGGGCGGTCGCGGCAACGAACACTTCAAAACCTCCACCAACCGCGCTCCCGCCGAAGCCGAACCGGGCCAGCCGGGCGAGGAAGGCTGGTTCTTTTTCGAGCTCCGCAAAATCGCCGATGCCGGCATGGTCGGGTTCCCCAACGCCGGCAAATCCAGCCTCGTCGCCGCCCTCAGCGCCGCCCGCCCCAAAATCGCCGCCTACCCGTTCACCACCCTGCAACCGATGGTCGGGGTGATCGAGTACCCCGGCTTCCTCCGCGCCACCGTCGCCGACATCCCCGGGCTCATCGAAGGCGCCCATGCCAACCGCGGTCTGGGGCACGAATTCCTCCGCCACATCATGCGCTGCCGCGTCCTGCTCTTCGTGCTCGACATGGCGGCCAGCGACGGACGGGAACCGTGGGACGACCTCGCCGCCCTGCGCACCGAGGTCAGCCTCTACAGCGAGGAACTCGCCCGCCGCCCATGGCTCATCGTCGCCAACAAAATGGACGTCGACGGCACCCGCACCCGCCTCAAAACCCTCAAACAACGGTTCAAAAGAATCGAAATCATCGAGTCTTCCACCGTCGATGCGCCGGGCGTCGACGCCCTCAAGGAACGCCTGCAGGAACTCGCCACCCGGCCCCGGTAAGAGCTGAGCGGCCGCCTGGAATATCGCCCCCCCTCCCGCCATGCCGGCCCGCGGTCGCCCATCCCCACCCCGGCGCCCGTCGCGGGCGTTTCACTTCCCGCCCTTGAATTTCGCCGAGGGCCGGGGAATTTGAACGGATGCCGCGACCGGGCGGTCTCTGTCCTTCAACTCCATCCGCTTTCCGTCATGAAACTTGATCCCCGTTTTGTTCGCCGTCGCCCCCGCGGTTTCACGCTGGTCGAAATCGTCCTCGTGCTCGCCATCATCGCGCTGCTCCTCGGCGTGGCCGTCAAAGGCCTTACCGGCGTGCTCGACACCGGCAAGGACGTCCGCGCCCGGGCGGATATCGACGCCTTCGGCAGCGCCCTGATCACGTACCAGAGCGTCGCCCTGCGCTACCCGACCACCGAACAAGGGCTGAAGGCGCTGGTCGACAAGCCGACGTCCGCCCCGCAGCCGCGCCAGTGGCGCCGCATGATGGAAGAAATCAAACCGGACCCATGGGGGAATGATTATTACTACTATTTCCCCGGCAAAAAGAATGGCGCCACCAAACCGGACATCGGTTCCCGCGGCCCGGATGGCATCGAGGGCAACGAAGATGACGTGGGCAACTGGGCGCCGCCCAAGTGACCGCCGGCCGCCGGCAGCCTCACCCAACCATGAGGGCGTGCCTCCACCCTGACGGAATCCCGCGGCGCCCGGCCTCCGAGGCACCGGCCGGGTCAGGGACGTCCGCGCCGGCCCGTCCTGGCACCGGCCTCACCCGCCCGCGCGCCGGGTTCACCATCATCGAGATCGTCATCACCCTCTCGATTGTCGCCCTGCTCATCGCCCTGGCCATCGGCTCAACCATCACCCTGAGCCACACCCGCGCTCTCGAGGAACCGATCAGCAAAGTGCAGGAATACGCCAAAAAAGCGCGCAACCTCGCCATCCTCGAACAACGCCCGTACATGCTCGAAATCATGCCGCATTCGGTCGCGATATTTTCCCTGGTGTCGTCCGCCGGTGAGGCCGCCGGTACCTTCGGAGCCGCCCAGGCCGCCATCCCGAAGGGCCGGGTCGATTTTTTCGAGCTGGATCCGGATGTCGTGCTGACGGTGCGGCGGTGGCGGGCCCCGGATTTCAGCCCGCCGGGCCGTCAGATCTGGATTTTCGAACGCAGCGGCCTCTGCGAACCGCTGGCTGTGCGCGCCGACAGCGCCCACGGGTTCATCGAAGTCTCGTTCAATGCCCTCGACGCCCACGTCGAGGACAAGGCCTCTGAAATCCGATGACCGCGCGATTCTCATCCCTCGGGAGACAAAAGCTCCGCCCTCCGCAACCGCCGCGCCGGATCGGGGCCCGGCGTCGCAGCCAGTCCGGCGTCGCCCTGATCGAAGTCATCATGGCCGTGGCTTTCTTCGGGATGGCGGCCCTCGGGCTGCTGCGCGCGCTCACCGCCATGTCCCAGGCCGCCAACAACGCGAAAATGGAGCTGCGCATGACCGCGGTCCTCGAATCCACCCTGACCCAGTTCGCCCGGCAGCCGAAAATTGAGGAAACCGCCCGCCCGATCGTCAGCGAGCCGGATGAATCCGGCGTCTGGACCGAGACGACCATCCTCGAGATGAATGAAAAAAACGGGAACCTGCTCCAGACCGATGAAAGCGAGCAGGGCGGGCGCCAGCCGCTCCAGCAGATGTTCCATATCCGCGTCACCGCCTACTGGGAACTGGGCGGCCAGCGCGGCGAGGAAACCGCGGAAACCTTCCGCTACGGCCCGCTCTTCCAGCAGACCGGCGCTCAGCCGGCCGCCGGCCAGCCATCCGGAGGATAACCGACCCCACGCCGATGACTCGCCCTGTTCCATCCTGCCCGGCAGCGGCCACCGCCGCGCCTCCCGCCGGCCGCCGTGCCGCCATCGCGCCGGTACCGGGATTCACGCTCATCGAGGTGGTACTGGCCCTCGCCATCACCGGCATGCTGCTCGCCGGCGTCTTCGCCGTCGCCCAGTCAGCCACGTCAATGGCCGATGAGGTATCCTCCAGCCAGGAACGCGCCATGGTCGGCCAGAGTTTCACCGGACTGCTCCGGCGGACGTTCGAACAAGTGCCCGGCAACGCCAAGGTCGAACTCAAACTCAATGGCTCGGCCGCCGGCGGTGCCGTTCAATCAGACATCGTCTTCCGCGACTACCCGCTCGCGTTCTCCTGGGCCGGCGTCGAGGCCGGAGCCAAAACCGTCGTTTTCCGGATTCAGCCGGATACCCGCGGCAGCCTCGCCGCGCGCGTGCTCTACCTCACCGAAGAGCAGGCCCAAGCCTACGACGACAACCGCCTCCGGGACGATGACACCGTCGTCGGCCTCACCCTCGTCGACGGCCTGCGCTTCTGTCAGTGGTACTTCTGGGACGACCGCACCGAGGAATGGGTCGAGGAATGGGACCCGCAACGCTACGCCAACCGCCGGCCCAGCCTGGTCAATCTCTATCTCAAATTCGCCAGCGCCGACAGCGTGGGCGAAAATGTCACTTTCTGGATTCCGACCATGGCCAATCCGAGCACCTACGCGAATCCGAATGGCAACCGCGGCGGCCGACCGGGCGGCGGTCCGGGCGGTCCGGGCGGCGAAGGGGGTGGTCCCGGGGCCGGCCCGGGAGGCGGACGGCCGGGTGGACCGGGTGCCGGACCGCCCGGCGGCGGCCGCGGCGGGCCCGGCGGGCCCGGAGGGGGGCGCGGCGGCATGGGCGGAGGACGGCCTGGTGGCGGTGGCGGTGGCGGCGGACGGCCACCCGGGGGCGGTGGGCGCTGACCCACAGCACCACTACCAAGCCCCGCCAACCGGCACCGCCTTGCTCAGAAGCCCCCGGGGCAGACGGGCCGCAGGCGGGGGGGCGGCATTAACCCGGGACCGCCGTAATAGTCCGCTGCGGCCCATCGCCACCGCTCTTTTCCGTCCGAGGGTCGGGACCCGATGATCCCGAACCGAACCCCGGGCACCTGTCCGAGAAGCGCATTCCCGGCACGGTGCGGTTGCAGTGAAGGAAACCGGTGGTTAGCCTGAGGGCAGCATGAAATCCGTCTTTTGTTCCCCCGGTCATCGACTTTTCCTGGTGACGCCGGCGCTGGCGCTGACCCACTCGCTGTGCCTGGCGGCTCCCGCCAAGCCGATTTTCAAAAGCCCGTTGGTCGACGTGAACACCCCGGGCCACGCGATCGCCATTGAGACGGCTGTTCCGGAAGAGGCGACCAAGCTGTTTCTCGTGGTCACTGACGGCGGCAACGGGTATGCGGCCGACTGGGCGGTGTGGGTCGATCCGGTGGTTCGCGGCGCCTACGGGGAAAAAAAGCTGACGGAACTGCCGTGGGTCAAGGCGCAGGCCGGCTGGGGCGACGTGCATATCGACAAGAATTCCGCCGGTGGTCCGTTGCGAGTGGCCGGTCAGGCGGTCCGCGGCCTGTCGGCGCATGCGGTTTCGGTGATCGAGTACGACCTGCCGGCCGGGACCAGGGGATTTGCGGCGCGGGGGGCGCTCGATGAAGGCGGTACCTCGCAGGGCGGATCGAGTGTGACCTTTGCTCTCTATACGGAACGACCGAGCCTCGGGGCGGTCGGCGGCGGCAGCGGGGCCCGCGAGCCGGATGAAGCCCTGGCCGGGCTGACCGTGGCTGACGGCCTGGTCGCCACCACCTTTGCTCATGAACCGATGCTGCTCAGCCCGTCGGCGATCGACATTGACGCGCGCGGCCGCGTCTGGGTGGCGGAAATCGTCAATTACCGCGGCCACAACGGCAAGCGGCCGGAGGGCGACCGGATTGTGATTCTGGACGACACCGATGGTGACGGCCGGGCCGATACGTCCACGGTCTTTTTCCAGAGCCCGGAGATCGACTCCCCGCATGGCGTCTGTGTGCTCGGCCGGACGGTGCTTGTTTCGGCGAAGGGGGCCATCCACCGGTTGATCGACACCGATGGCGATGACCGCGCCGACGTGCATGAAAAACTCTTTACGGGCATCGGCGGTGAGCAGCATGATCATGGCGCCCACCAGGTCATGTTCGGGCCCGACGGGCGGCTTTATTTCAATGTCGGAAACGACGGCGGCCAGATCCGCGACAAAAACGGCCAACCGATCACAGACCTCGCCGGCAACACCATTTCCCAGGACCGCCGGCCGTACCAGCAGGGGCTGGTCTTCCGCTGCGAACCGGACGGCAGCCGCGTCGAAACCCTCGGATGGAACTTCCGCAACAACTGGGAGGTCACCGTCGACAGCTTCGGCACCATCTGGCAGAGCGACAACGACGACGACGGCAACCAGGGCGTCCGCATCAATTTCGTCATGGAATTCGGCAACTACGGGTACCGCGACGAATTCACCGGAGCCGGCTGGGGCGAGGACCGCACCAACATCGAGCCGGAAATCCCCCGCCGTCACTGGCACCTGAACGACCCCGGTGTGGTGCCCAACCTCCTCCAGACCGGCGCCGGATCGCCCACCGGCATCATGGTCTATGAAGGCTCGCTCCTTCCCGAGGTTTTCCGCAACCAGGTCATCCACTGCGATGCCGGACCGAATGTCGTGCGCGCCTACCCGGTCGATCGCTCCGGTGCCGGCTGGTCGGCCCGTATCGAAAACATCCTCGAAGGCACCGGCGACAAATGGTTCCGGCCGTCCGACGTGGTCGCCGCACCCGATGGATCACTTATGGTCGCCGACTGGTACGACCCCGGCGTCGGTGGTCACGCCATGGGAGACCTCGACCACGGACGGCTCTACCGCGTTGCCCCCGCCGGCGCCGTCCTGAAAACACCCACCTTCGATTTCTCGACCCCGGAAGGCGCGGCGGAGGCCCTGAAATCGCCCGCCCTCAGCGTGCGGTACCTCGCGTATACCGCCCTGCAGGAATTCGGAGAGCGCGCCCGACCGTCCCTCGAAGCCCTCTGGCGCGACCCGAACCCGCGCTTCCGCGCCCGCGCGCTCTGGCTGCTCGGGGCACTGGATCCCGCCGCGGCCGTGCAGACCGCCCTTGCCGACGCCGACGCCGACCTGCGGGTGACCGGTCTGCGGCTGGCGCGGCGCCGGCAGCTTGATGTCATCCCGCTGGTCGCCCAGCTCGTCAATGACCCGAGCGCCCACGTCCGCCGCGAAGCGGCCATCGCCCTGCGCCATGGCACGTCACCCGAGGTCCCGAAGCTCTGGGCGGCGCTGGCCCGGCAGCACGACGGCACGGACCGGTGGTATCTTGAGGCGCTCGGCATCGCGGCTGACCGGCAGTGGGACGCCTGTCTCGACGCCTGGCTGGCCGCCCTCGGCGGCGAAGACCGGATCGCGTCGTCGGCGGCGGCCCGCGACATCGTCTGGCGCAGCCGCGCCGCCCGCTCCCCCGGCCTCATCGCCCGCCTGATCACCACGCCGGAATCCGCCAAGGGACAGGAAATGCGCTACCTGCGCGCCCTCGATTTCCAGGCCGGCGAAGCCAAAGCCGCCGCACTGCAAGGGCTGGTCGCCACCGTGGGCGCGCGGCCCGACAACGCTGATCTCATGGCCGTGGTGCTCGGAAAGCTGCCCGCTTTTGACGCCGCCCAGGCGGCTCCGGAAGTGAAAGCCGCCCTCGACCGCTTCCTCGCTTCCCGCGACGGCACCGATACCTTCTTCGATTACGTCGAGCGCTTCAACCTCCGCGACCAGATGCCGGACCTGCTGCGCCTCGCCCGGTCCGCGCCGGACCAGAAATCCGGCCGCCAGGCGCTGCGCCAGCTCGTCGCCTGGGGCGAACTCGCCACCGTGGAAAAACTCGTGGCCGACGCCGGAGACCGCGCCCCGCAATTCCTCGAATCGCTCGGATCCACCGGTCAGAAAGCCGCTGTCTCCCTGCTCGAAAAATGGATCCGCTCCGGCCCGGCCACCCTGCGTGTCCCGGCCGTGGCCGCGCTCGGTCGCTCCCGCGGCGGCGAACAGGCGCTGCTCGCCATGGCCGAAGCCGACACCCTGCCCGATGACGCCGCCAAGGTCGAAGCCGGCCGCGTGCTCGGCGGTTCCAGTGACGAATCGATCCGCCACCGCGCCACCCAGGTGCTCGCGTCGATGGTCCGGATTCCCGAGGGTGTCGCCCTCCCGCCGATTGCCGAGCTGGCCACCCGCACCGGCGACGCCGAAAGCGGCCGCGGCGTCTTCGCCCTGCTCTGCGCCACCTGCCATCAGATCGGCGCCGACGGCATCGCTTTCGGCCCGGCCCTCACCGAAATCGGCTCCAAACTGCCCAAAGAAGGATTGCTGGCCTCCATCATCGACCCGAACCAGGGGATCAGCTTCGGCTACGAAGGATGGTCGGTGGAAACGAAAGACGGAACCACCCTGGTCGGCCTGATCACCAGCGAAACCGACGACTCCCTCACCCTGCGCGCCGTCGGCGGACTGGACACCCGCATCCGCAAAGCCGACGTCACCCGACGCGAAAAAATGGCAACCTCCCTGATGACCGCCCTCCCCCCCGCCATGACCGAAAAACAAATGGTCGATCTGGTCGAGTACCTCTCGGGGCAGCGGAAAAAATAAACCGCTGACCAGCCGATTCTCCGTCCCTGATACCGTCGCCATCCGGTTGCGCGCCCGTCTGCCGGGCGCGGGGGCTTGATTGCCGGGGCATCGCCCCACCCATCACGGAACCGCAAAGATCAGTCGCCCGAATTTCACCCGATCCCGGCCGAAACCGGAGAGCGACGCTCTCGGGATGCGGGCTTCTTCGGTCACCCGGGGCGGCAGCACAAAAATGTCCTCACGGGTGACAATTTCCGCATTCGCATTGTTCCATACCTGCGCCGCCACGCTCCATTCGGCGGACGCCTCCACCCCCCGGTAACCGCGCACCCGGGTCCACCGCAGGATCAGGTGCGTGTCAGTCAGCAGGACGTTGACCCAGTTCGTACGGTCCGCCTCCAGCGGATCACTGCCAAGGTAGGCCTCCATGGCATTCGGGCGCGCATCCCCGTCCGGATCCGCCCCCGGTGCCCAGATTTCCACGAGGCCGAGCTGGCTGGTCACCATCGATCCGAAAGCGGTCGTCGCCCAGGTGTCGTACCCGGGATTGTACGTTCCGAACAGGTCAATCATCGGCCATGCGTCGGCATTTTCGACCGCATCCATCCAATCCTGGACGCCATTGCGGAAGAGGTTGGAGGACCCGTCGCTGCTGTGCACGGAATTGGTCGCATACGCCAGCCCCTGGCTGCCATTCTGGCTGATGCAGAGGATCGCCTGACTGCCGGGCATGCCTCCATTGTGCTGCCACCAGGTCAGGCCGTGCCGGACTGAAGGATACCAGCCGAGTCCGTAGTTGGAAATGTCGCCATCGCTGTCGGGCTGGCCGTTGGCGAGCCGCATCGCGGCGAGGCTGGTGGAATGGATGATGTCGCGATGGCGCGAGGTGCCATCGATGCGGCGCGCCAGCAGCAGCAGATCAGACGGCTTCCCGATCCACGCGGTGCTGCCGTCCATGCGGGCGGGATGCACGACTTCCGGGCTCCCCCACATGTCACCCGCGTAATAAGTGACCTCATGGACGAGGCGGTCGGCGGCCGTCCGTCCCCCCATGGCCATGGAGGTGATGCCGCAGGGGAGGAATACCTCATCCCGGGTGTAATTTTCGAACAGGGCGCCGGTCAGCTTCTCGGGTATCCGCGCCGCCACCTGATAGTTGAAGTTGTTGTAGGAATACAAGGTGCCCGGGTCGCGGGCGGGATTCACGGAATCAAGCTGGTAGCCGATGATCAGGCGGTGATTCTCCTCCCAGGAGGGCTCATCAAAGTACCAGAGTTTTCCCTGGGAATCCCAACCGGCAGTCATGTTGAGAAGGTGGCGGATGGTGATGCGGCGCTCGCGCTGGTTGTAAGATGTTGTTCCGTAATCGGTGCCGAAGAGCGCGCCGGAACCGAACACCCTGCTGTCCAGGTTCCAGTCCGGCGTGCCCTCCAGAGCCCGCAGGACCGACACCGCGCACACCGGCTTGCTCACGCTGGCAAACCGCCACCGATGGACCGGATCAGCGAGGGTCGATGAGGCCGTATCGGCAAATCCGTAACCTCGGGCGAGGACCAGGCGCCCCTCACGCATGATCGCAAGGGAAAGGCCGGGCAGATTGCGGTTCTCCATATACGTCCGGACAAAGGCATCCAGTTGGCTCAGGCGCGCCGTGGAGAATCCGCCATTGCGCACCCACGTGGCGTTGTATTTGAGTTTGCCCCCGGCGTGGTAGGGGTCGATGCAGACCGGGCGGTACCCGAGGTGCTGGGCATTGAGATCATGGGCGGCGAAAGCAGCCGCGCTCATGCCATGGTAGCTCCACCCCTCACCCGCACCGCTTCGTTTCCAGACCCCGGTAAACCGCTCAAGCAGGCCCGATTCATACCCCCCGACCCTCCACAACCGGTATCCCTGAGCCGCCATCTGATCGAAGTCCGATTGGTACTGGGACCCCGAGCGCAGGTACCGCACCTCCGTGGCCACGACCGGCCCTTCGGCCCAGAGACCTGCATGCAGAGGAGTGCCGCCGACCGAGAAAGAGGAGACATCCACCAGATTGAAGCCCGCCGCCCGGTTCGCCGAGTCGGCAGCCTCGTGTCTGGTCAGGCTTTCCCCCAACTGCAGCCGCTGGACCGCCCCGCCATTCCGCTCCCAGATGCCGTTGTAGCGGGCCATCGTTCCGGCCCCGAATCCATCGAGCCAGACGAGGCGGAACCCCTGAGCATGAAGCGCGTCATGAGCAGCTGTGAAATCGACCGCAGACAATCCGTGCCGCGCCGCCCAGGCCTCGGTGCGTTCGCTTTTCTCGAAAATCGCCGTATACCGCGGGCTCCCGCCCTCCTCGCTGCCCGTCAAGCGCGTCAGCCGCAAGCGGTACGGCCCGGCCGTCCACCGGTCGAATTCCGTCTGGAATGCCGACCCGGCCATCGCCCGCCGTTCCACCCACGGAACCGCTTCACTTGCCGTCACCCCCGCCAAGGTCCCGAGGACCGCCCATGACCAGACCCTCGTGGCACGGAAACTCACCGCTCGTTTCATCGGTCAGCAGGTCTATCCTGCCGGGCGCCACCGAGGCAAGCGCTTTTCACCTCTGCCCCGCCCCCTGCCCCGATCCGACGGTACCGGCCCCGCCCCCCTCGAACGTGAGCCTGCGTGTTCGGGAGCGGTGAGCCACGGCATCTTCATGATTGCGCGACGCGGGCGGGGGCGCGATGGAAAGGAACAGTCGCACACCCACGCCGGCGACTCCTTCCTTACGTTTATGAAGCATCACAACGAACCGGCAATCATCCGCTGCGCCCAGGCCGCTCCATCGCGCGAGGCGTTCTGGAGCAGTCTGATCCGCGAGGCGGACATCCGCTCGATGGCCGAGGTGGGCGTGTGGAGGGGAGCATTCGCCGAGTGTCTGCTGCGGGACTGCCCGGAAATCACCCGCTACATCATGATCGATCCGTGGCGACACCTCGCGGACTGGGAAAAACCTTTGAACGTCGCGGACGCCGTCTTCGAGGAAGTGTATGCCGAGGCGATGCGCCGCACCCGGTTTGCCGAGGCGCGCCGCGAAGTGCTGCGCCACACGACCCGCGAGGCGGCGGCACAACTGGCCGACGGGTCCTTGGATTTTGTCTACGTTGACGGCGACCACACCCTGCGGGGCATCACCATCGATCTGATCAGTACCTTCGCCAAAGTGAAACCCGGCGGGATTCTCGGCGGCGACGACTTCACCCCCTCGATCTGGCAGCACAACCCGCACCACGAACCCACTCTGGTCTGCCCGCTGGCGGTGCATTTTGCCGAGGCGGTGAACTGTCCGATCTATGCCTTGCCGCACCGGCAGTTCCTGATCGTGAAGGACCCGACGGCTGGCTTTGACTTCATCCGCCTCGCCCCAGGCTACGAATCCCTGTCGCTGCGCCGGCAGTTCGCGACCCCTCCCTCGATGAAACAGAAGACAGGAACGCGCTTCCCCGCTCTGGCAAAACTGGCCCGGCGCCTGAAGTTGGGAGTATGACAGCGGGCCCCGGTAACAATGTCCCCTCACCGTCGGACCAGGACCCGCAGGCTCCCGGCGGTGGCGGTGCGCCCGGACAAGTTCCGTCGCCGCGAAACCGACGCCCCGGACGTTTGCGGACCGCACTCACTGACCTGCGCTACCGCCTTGCTCCCTGGAACCCCCCGGCCGGGTCGGTACACTGGTTTTTCATCGCGACATTTCCCAATGGAGGATCGACCGCGCTGGCCGCCCTCCTTGCCAGTGCGGGTGCCGGGGTGAAACTGAGTCACTCCGGCGAGGGACAGTGGCTGGTTCCGGAGTTGACAGCGGGAAGACACCGCTGGGATCCATGTGCCCCGGTCGACTGGTCCCGGGTCCGCCGGATCTGGTTGCACGCCGTGCGCAGACAGGCCCGGCGGCCGTGCGTGGTCATCGAAAAATCGCCGCCGACGATGGTGCGGATGCGCGAGGCGTTGCATGCTTTTTCTGATATGCCTTGCCGCTTTCTGAGGTTCACGCGGGATCCGTTTGCGGTGTGCTCAAGCTGGGCGTCCCGCTACGACCCACAACGCCTCGCGCGTGAATGGGACGAGCCGACTTCCCACCTGACCGCCGGGAGCGCGGATTTTTTCCGGGCCTTGGGAGACATTTACGGGCGACGGGCCGTCGTGATGCACCAACTCGCGGAGATTGCCGATGCCAGCCTGTCCTATGAGGACCTGACCGCCGCCCCGGCGGCCGCCCTGGCGAAGATCGGCTCGATGGAACCCTTGCTGGCCGACGCCAACCCGGAAACACGCGTTGTCGTCAAGGACTACGCACCCCAGACATTGCGCAACATGAACCAGCGGCAGATCGACGCGCTTTCGGCCGCCCAGATCGCCGCGATCAGCGAGGGGCTTCGACCCTATGCCGATGCGGTCGAGGCGCTGGGGTACACGATCCGTTTGTAACCACCGCATCGCCGGCAAGGCGCGTCACGCCACGGCCGGCCGCACCGGCAATGCACCTTGATTCGCGGGGACGCGTGGGGAATGATTGCCGCTTTCATGCTGTCCGATTCCGTACGTCTTCTTTCCGTTCTGGCCGGTTGCCTGACGCTTTTCCCGGGTGGTCTGAGCCGGGGTGCCGAGGAGGCTCCGGCGTCCTCGGGTTCTCTGGTCCGCTGGGCGGTGGTGACCGAGCTGCCCGCGCTGCCCGGCCAGAGCACCGCCGGCCTTGCCGGGGTATTTGCCGGGGCGCTGGATGCCACCCATGCGCTGGTGGCCGGCGGGACGTTTTATGCGGACAAAGGGCCGTTGGAGGGCGGGGAACGGACGTTTTCCGACCGGCTGCTCGTCCTCGGACAGACGCCGGGTGCCGCCGGCGCAGCGCCGTCGTACCATTGGACGCTGGCCAACGCCACCCTGCCGAGCCCGCTGGCCTACGGCGCCTCGGTAACCCTTGACGACGGCCTGCTGATGATCGGGGGCACCGACGGCACGGTATGCGTGGCGGAGGTGCGTCACGTCGCCTGGGACAGCGCGGCGCAGGCACCGGTGGTGACGGAATTTCCGCCACTGCCGAAACCGCTGGCCTATGCCGGAGCCGGACGAGTCGGCAGCTGGGTCATCGTGGTCGGTGGCACCACCACCCCCGACGGCCGCAGCGGCGCGGACGTCTTTGGTCTCGACCTCAGCACGCGCGCCGACCCCGCCGCCTTCGCCTGGCAGACGCTGCCGGCACTGCCGGCCGCCGTGCATTTCCCGATCGTCGTCGGAGAAAACGGCGATGACGGCGAGCAGCTTCATGTCTTTGGCGGG
>JALRGF010000105.1 GCA_023253495.1 Verrucomicrobiales bacterium | reverse complement strand
AGAACCTCCACCCGCGCGGACGCGTCGGCGCCGACGTGCCCGCCGGCACCACCCGCTACCACATCACCCAGGCACTCCACCCGCGCCGCACCCGCGGCCCGGGACGCCCGCTGCACCTCAACGTTGATTTCCGAGTGTCCGCCGCCGACGTGCCCGGCCACCACCGATGGTGGATCGGACCGGCCGCAGGCACGCCCGCCGTCGAAATCCTCATCACCCCACACTCCCTGCTCCTGCGCACCCCGGAGGGCGACCAACCTGTCGCCCCGGTCCAGCCGGGCGAATGGCACAACCTCCAGCTCACGCTCGACCTCCAGCTCAACACGTTCCACGGACTGGCCGGGCGGCCGGGTGCCGTGACCACCATCGACTCAAGACCGCTCGCCGCCGGCTGGCCGGGCGTGGTCGACCACGTCGGATTCGATGCTCCGGACGGCCCGGCCCGCCCGGCCATCGCCTGGGACAACCTCGGGCTGCAGGACGACCAGCCATTTGTCGCCGTCACCACCGAACGACCGGACGCCGCGGCCCCCGCGGCCGGCACACCCTCCCTCGCCGACCAGATCCGCACCCTCGCGGGCATGGATGGGGATTTCGAATTGCAGGACGACGCCACCCCGCCCGCCCCGCCCTGGGGCCCGGGACCGAACAGCGTGGTCACCATCACCGCCGACGCCCAAAGCCCGTTCCACAACCACTTTGCCCCCGGCCGCCTCGGCGTGCGCCTGCCCAACAGCGGCGCCTACAACGGGTTCGGCCAGACGCTGCCCAAGGCGTGGAAGGCCGCCGAAACCCCGCACCTCTTCGCTTCGTTCGATTTCCGCTGCGGCCAGACTGACGCCGGCAGCGACGGCTCATGGCGCTTCTACCTCGGCCACGGCCCGGGATCGTCCGCCGCCATCGAGTTGTTCCTCAACGGCCGCGAATTCTTCCGCCGCAGCGGCGACGCCCGCGACCCGGTCGCCCCGCTCACGCCGGGCATCTGGTACCAGGTCCAGCTCGCCCTCGACCTCGCCGCCCGCACGTTCACCGGCTCCCTGTCCTCCGCCACCGGATCCACCCGCTTCGACGGCCAGTTCGCCTCCGGATGGGACGGGGTGATCGACTACACGTTCATCGACAGCTACGGGCACCTCGAGGGCGTCAAGCCGGCCCTTGACGCCGATCATTTCATCCTGCGCGACACGCCGCTCGCCCCGCTCGTCGCCCCGCCGGTCGTCGCCGATACCGAAGCCGCCGCCGCCCGGCGCGCCCGCCTCGACGACTGGCGCCGCCAGCAGGCGGCCGACGCGGAAGCGGCGGCGCGCGCCCGCGAGGAACTCGAGCGCCTGCTCATCGACGGCCCGTTCGACCTCGCCTACGCGATGAGCGAAGGCACCCCGCGCGATGCCCGCGTGCAGCTCCGCGGCGAACCGACCAAACCCGGGCCGACCATGCCCCGGGGGTTCCTCTCGATCCTCGGTGGCGGGCCGCTGCCGGAAGGCACCACCGGCAGCGGACGCCTCGAACTCGCCGAATGGCTGGTCGGCCCGGCCCGCGCCCTGACCGCCCGCGTCATGGTCAACCGCATCTGGCAATACCACTTCGGCCAGGGGCTCGTGCGCACGCCGAACGACTTCGGCGTGCGCGGCCTGCCGCCGGAGCACCCGGAGCTGCTCGACCACCTCGCCTCCGCCTTCATCCGCAGCGGATGGTCGATCAAAGCCATGCACCGCATGATCATGGCCAGTGCCGCCTACCGCCAGGCAAGCCCGGCCACCCCCGCCATCGCGGAAAACGAAGCCGACGATCGGACGGTTCCCGTTTCCGCACCGGCAGCCGCGGCCGACACGGCCACCGCGTCAGCCACGGCCACTCCTGTGATTGCCGCCACGGCCGCCACGGCCGCCACCGCACCCGCCGAATCCACCAGCCGCTTCGCCCGCCGCCGGCTCGGCGCCGAGGAAACCCGCGACGCCATCCTGCTGGCCAGCGGTCTGCTTGACCCGTCCCCGGGCCGGGGCCACCCATTTCCGGCGCCCACCACCTGGGGTTTCACCCAGCACGGTCCGTTCCAGGCTGTCTACGACCACCATCGCCGCAGCGTCTACCTGATGACCCAGCGCATCCGCCGCCATCCGTTCCTCGCCCTCTTTGACGGACCGGACCCCAATGCCTCCACCGCCGAACGACGCACCACCACCGTGCCCACCCAGGCGCTCTATTTCCTCAACGACCCGTTCGTGCACACGGCCTCGGAAGCCCTCGCCACACGCGCCCGCGCCACCGGCGAAAACGAAACCGCCTGGATCACCGCCGCCTACCGCTTCACCCTCGGCCGCTCCCCCTCCGCCGACGAACACGCCGCCGCCAGCCGTTTCATCGAAGTTTACCGCACCGAACTGGCCGCCGCCCAGCTCGACTCCTCACCCGAGGCCGCCCTCGCCGCCTTCGCCCGCGTCCTCTTCGGCAGCAACGAATTCCTCACCGTCGATTGATCCCCATGTCCCGTCACGCCGCCTTCAACCCGTCCCGCCGCGGATTCCTGCGCTCGCTCGCCGGCGGCTCGCTGCTCTGGCCCGGTCTGCTCTCGGAACTGATGGCCGGCGACGCCGCCCCCGTCCCCGGCGACCCGCTCCTCCCGCGCCCGTCCCATTTCGCCCCCAAGGCCAAACGCGTCATCTTCCTCTACATGAGCGGCGGCGTTTCCCATGTCGACTCGTGGGACCCCAAACCGCGCCTCTTCGCGAACGCCGGCAAAACCGTCACCGTCGACGAATTCCAAGGGCGCAAAGGGAACTTTCAGATGTTTGCCAAACGCCCGCAATGGGACTTCGCTCCCCACGGGAAATGCGGCACCGAAGTCAGCTCGCTCTTCCCCCACATGGCGTCCTGCGTCGATGACCTTTGCGTCATCCGCTCGCTCCACTCGGACCACACCAACCACTACGAGGCCACCCTCGGCCTGCACACCGGCTCGTTCACCTTCGCCCGCCCGAGCATCGGCTCCTGGGTCAGCTACGGCCTCGGCACCGCCAACAAAAACCTCCCGTCATTCATCGTCATCGCGCCCAAATCCCCCTACGCCGGCGGTCAGGTCTGGGCCGGCGATTTCCTGCCCGGCGCCCACCAGGGGACACTCGTCGTGCCCGGCCCCGAACCGGTCGCCAACCTGCGCCGCCGCACCGCCACCCGCCGGCTCCAGGAACTCGAGCTCGCCGCCATGGCCGACATGAACCGGCGCCACCTCGCCCCCCGCGCCCACGACCCGCTCCTCGACGCCCGCATCAAGTCGTTCGAAACCGCCTTCGGCATGCAGATGGAACTGCCCGACGTCTTTGACCTGTCCAAAGAGTCCGACGAAACCCTCGCCCTCTACGGCCTCGAACGCGGCAGCACCCAGGGGTTCGCGTGGCAGTGCCTCGTCGCCCGGCGGCTCGCCGAACGCGGCGTCCGCTTCGTCGAGCTGATCGACGTCGGTTCTTCCGACAACTGGGACGCCCACGGCGACATGATGACGCACGCCCCGCTCGCCCGGAACGTCGATCAGCCGATCGCCGGACTGCTCAAGGACCTCAAGCGCCGCGGCCTGCTTGATGACACCCTCGTCGTCTGGACCACCGAGTTCGGCCGCACCCCGTTCAATGCCACCCCCGACCATGCCGGCCGTGAGCACCACCACTGGGTCTTCTCGTCATGGCTCGCCGGGGCCGGGGTCAACGCCGGCACCGTCTACGGCCGCTCCGATGACCTCGGCATCCGCCCGGCCGAAAATGGCGTCCACATGCACGACTTCCACGCCACCATCCTTCATCTCATGGGCCTCGACCACGAACGGCTCACTTTCCGCCACACCGGCCGCGACTACCGCCTGACCGACGTCGCCGGCCAGGTCGTCCCCGGCCTGCTCGCCTGAGGCTTCCTCCTCCCCCCGCCTCACGCCGGCCGCTCGGCGAAGAAAAGCTCCATGCGCCGGTTCAGGTCGTCGTAAAACCGCTTTTTGATGGCCTCATGCATCGCCTGTTGCGCCTCGCTGCGGCCGGCCTCGCCCGCCGCCTCCGCCTGCATTTTGGCGGCGAAGGCGCGTTCGAGTTCGACGAGGGAGTCGAGGAACTCGCGGGCCGCGCGGGTATGTTCGACGCCTTCGACGAGGGCGTGTTCGAGCCGCTTGTTGCGGGTCACCGCCATCAGGTTGCCGGCGGCCAGTTGTTCCATGTAGCGGCGGTGGCTCTGCCGGAACGCCTGGTGCTCGGCGTCATAGGCGATCTCATCGCGGTCGACCAGAGTGTCGTAGGGCCCGGGCTTGGTGAAAAATTTCACGATCAGCGGAATGGTATCCACGAGCATAAAAAGCAGCGTGAGGATCAGATAGGTATGCACCGCGAACCGCCCGGCCGAGCTGCCCGCGGCAAACAACGAATGCAGCGCCAGTGTCTGGGTGAGGATGTCCCGCCGCGGCTCGGCGCGCAGGGCGGCGAGGCGCGCGGTTTCCTCGTCCGAAAGCGCCGCCAGCTCCCGCTGGCTGACGGCCAGCTCGGCCAGCCGGGTGTCAATCTGCTGTTTGATCGTCTCGCGCAGCGAATTCTGCTGCTCGACAAAGCGGCCGGCGATGTCGTTTTCGACTTTCCGCCTGAGCGTGGCGACGCGCTCGGCCTCGGCCTGGCTGGCCCGGGCGGCCTCCGCCAGCCGCGTGTCGAAGGCCTCGATGGCTGACGCCTCGGCTTCGCGGATCTGTGTCTGCAGGGTGGCCTTTTCCGCGGTCAGGTGGTCGAGCAGCCCGCCGAGCCGGCGTGATTCCTCCCGGCGCGGCTCGAGCTGATCGGCGCGGACCGAACGCGCCCGCGGCCCCTCGCCACGCAGACCGGACCGCTGGCCGTTGAGTTCGCGCTCAAACTCGCTCTGCCAGTATCCGAGCTCCGTCTGCAGTTTCGCAAATTGCGGCGTCAACTCCGCGCTCTGCGCATCAATCGCCGTCAGCCGCTCGCGGAACGGCGCCGTGGCCTCGTCCACCGCCGCCTTCAGCTCCGCCTGCTGCTCGGCGCTCAGACCGGGCCGGACGGCCGCCTCCGGCTCATCCCCCTCAAGAATGAATCGCGCCTGGAACGATTCGTTCCACTTTTCCCGCTGCGTGGCAATGTCCGCTTCCTGGGATCGGACGACTTCCCGGAGGCGTGCCTTCGTCTGCTCAAACTGCTGGCGCACCGCTTCCACCTCCCTGCTCCGGTCTTTCTCAATGACCGAGGTGACCGTGTCGCGGAAAAGCAGCAGCACCAGCGGGTGGGCGATCGTCACCCCCATCAGCACGGCCACCACCAGACGCAGCGAAAACTGCGAAAGCTTCCGGAATACCGAAAGATACGGGCGGTAGCCGGCCAGCAGCGAGCGGTCGATCGTCAGAATGATGAACGCCCAGACCGCCGCCACCGGATAAATGACCCGGGGCTCCGTGGTCAGCGTGGAAAGCGCATAGGCACAGGCGATGAACGCGAACGCACAGGGCACCAGCACGGTGGCTCCGAACGCCACATACTTGCGCTGCTCCCAGGCCGGACACTGCTCCAAGGTCTCGGTCCCGGCTCCGGAAAGCCAGAAGAAAAAACGTTTGATGGAATGCATGGCCTTACGGGATTGCGGTGAATGACGCCATGCGCCTTTCGGGCACCGGCCATCGCTATTGATGCGGCCAATCCGCCGCGCTGTAAAGCCACAACCCCCTCCTCCACCCGCCCCTCATCCACCCGGAAGGGAAACTCAGGCGGTGGATCCACGATGGCGAAACGGTCCGCAGAGGCGGAAAACACCGGGCCCTGCATGCCGTCAACACGTGCTCCCGATCACCTCCAACCGCACATCGGGCATGCTCCGGAAATGCCGCTCGTTGCGGGTGACCAGAGGTCTGGCGTGGGCGATGCTGGTAGCCGCGATCCACAGGTCATTCTGACCGATTTCACCATAAGCCCTGGTTTCCTGCAACCGCGTGCAGAGGCCCGCATAAACCGGTATCACCGGTTCAGGATCAAGCAGGGCCAGGCCAACGGAAAGAAATCCCCGAACCAGAGCCGGATCATGCCCGGCCCGCGTCGCCCCGTGCCAGAATTCACCAAGAACAACCCACGGCAGTCCGAGCGACTTCCGGGAGTTGGCCGAGGCAAAATCCACCGCCCACGCCTGCCGACGCCAAAGGCCGACCAGCAAAGTCGTGTCAGCAATCAAGTCCATGGGTCCCCCTTGACCGCCGATCGGGCTTCGACCGCCTCCTCCATCACCCGATTACCAGCCAACGCCTGAGTCTGATGGATCTCCGTAAAACCAAGGATGGCACCCAGCGTCCCGGGTTCCGGCAGCACTCGCTTGATCACACTGGAAAACGACTCCCCACGGCCGCGTTTCCACGCCTTGAGACGCTCGTAAGCCACTTCGTCCAACGTGATTGTTTTCATATTTTGTGTATACACGAATGACCACACGATTCAAGATGCAAAACAATGGAAGACACCCACTTTTCCCTCCCGCTTGCCGCGCAAGCCTGGCCCCAATTTCCCCTTTCCCCCGGGCCCATGGCCGGTTTTGAGTACCGCATGAATTCCATTGACACTCTGGCGCCCGTTCTGGGCGAGGACACCCTGCGCCGTCTCGTCGCCGCCTTTTACCGCCGCGTGCGGGAAGACGACCTGATCGGCCCGATGTACCCGCCCGATGACTGGTCGGGCTCGGAGAAACGCCTGGCCGATTTCCTGATCTACCGGTTCGGCGGTACGCCGACGTATCTCGAGGAACGCGGTCACCCGCGCCTGCGCGCCCGCCATTTTCCTTTCGCCATCGGCCCGACCGAGCGCGACCGCTGGCTCGCACTGATGGCTGCCGCCATGCAGGAGACCGGTCTCCCCGAGGAAGCCGGCTCAGCGATGGGACAGTTTTTCGCCCAGGTCGCTGAAAGCATGCGCAACCGCGAGTAGGGGGGCGTGAACGATCCCGCCCTCAGCCTGCGGTTCCGCGATCCGGACCAGCGGGCGGTTTTGGGCGGGTGCGCCGAGGTTTCCGGTTCCACGCTCTGGCCAGTGCCTCGACGGCGGCGTTGAGGGATTCGATCGGCACGTCGTCGGGGTCAAAATCATCCGACCACCACTCCTTCATCACAGCGTGGCGCGGGTGCTTCGGATTGGCGATAGCGGCGAGGAATTCCTGATAACCGAAGGCACCGCCGATGTCCTCGGGCGGGCAGCGACCGGAGGCGGACA
>JALRGF010000080.1 GCA_023253495.1 Verrucomicrobiales bacterium | reverse complement strand
GGGGGAGGGCTGGGGCGCCTGAGACGCGGAGTCGGACCGCGCTTCCCCGGGCGGGGGGGATCAGGCGGAGAACCGCAGGTCACCGCCGACCCAGACCGCCTGCACGCTGAAATCGGAGGCGAGCAGGACCATGTCGGCGTGGAAGCCCGGCTCGATTTTTCCGAAGCCGTCGAGGCCGAGTGAGCGGGCCTGGTTCCAGGAGGTGGTGGCGACCAGTTCGTGGAGCGGCAGGCCGGTGAGGTGGGCGACGTGTTTCAGGCCGTCGTTGAATTTCAGGGTGCTGCCGGCGAGGGTTTCCGGGGTGAGTCGGGCGACGCCGCCGCTGACGGTGACCTGCAGGCCGCCGAGGTCGAAGACGCCGTCGCCGAGGCCGGAGGCGGCCATGGAATCGGTGATGAGCATGAGCTGGCGCAGCGGTTTGAGCTTGAAGATGAGCCGGATCATGTCCGGGTTGAGGTGGATGGTGTCGCAGATGAGTTCGAGACGGACGTCGTCGTCGAGCAGGCCGGAACCGACCACGCCGAGGGCGCGGTGGTGGAGCGGCGACTGCTGGCAGCAGTAGTGGGTGAGGTGGGTCAGGCCGGCGGTCTTGGCGGCGAGGAAATCTTCGCGGGTGGCGGCGGTGTGGGCGAGGCTGGTGGTGATGCCGGCGTCGGTCATGGCGCGGACGAAGTCCACGCCGCCGGGCATTTCGGTGGCGACGGAGACGATGCCGACGGGGGCCAGTTGGCGCAGGGCGAAGATTTCGGCGGCGTCGGGGGGGCGGACGTGGGCCGGGTTCTGGGCACCGATGAACCGGGGGTTGAGGAATGGTCCTTCGATGTGGAGGGCCGGGGTGCGCGCGAACTCCGGGTTTTCGCGGTAGGAGGCTACGGCGCGGGCGGCGGCGGCCAGCGGTTCGTGCGGCAGGGTGAGGGTGGTCGGAAAAAACGAGGTCACCCCCTCGCGCAGTTTGGCCCGGGCGATCGTCCGGATCGCTTCCACGGTGCCGTCACAGACGTCGGCGCCCATGGCGCCGTGGGTGTGGATGTCGATGAAGCCGGGCAGGAGCATGGCGCCGCGGGCGTCGAAGGCGCGGACGTCCGCGGCCGCTGCCGGTCCCGGATCCCCGGGCTCACGGACCTCGTGGATGCGGCCATCGGCCACGCTCACGGTGGCGTGGTCGAGATCGATTCCGGGGGAGAGGAGGCGGCAGTTCTGGATGAGCCAGGGCGGGTTCATGTCACCAGCAGAGAGGACAATTATTTTGTCGACAAGGAAAGATTGAGGACAGTGAAAGGCTGATGACGGCACCCTTGGAGATCCGCCTGACTGCCGACGCCGCCGCGGCCGGGGTGCGGCTCGATCGTTTTGTGGCCGAGCGGATGGCGGACGTCTCCCGGTCGCGGGTGGCGGCATTGATCCGGGAGGGGGCGGTGGTGGTCGGGGGACGGGCGGTCAAGCCGAGCCATGTGCTGGGTGGCGGTGAGGTGGTGGTGGTGACAGTGCCGGAGGCGCGGCCGGTGGAGGCGGTGGCGCAGGACCTGCCATTGACGTTTCTTCATGAGGACGAGGATCTGGCGGTGCTCGACAAGGCGAGCGGCATGGTGGTGCATCCCGGAGCCGGGCACGAGGACGGCACGGTGGTCAACGCGCTGCTCCACCGCTTCGGGCCGCTTTCGACAATCGGCGGCGAGCAGCGCCCGGGCATCGTTCATCGGCTCGACCGGGAGACGAGCGGATGCCTGGTGGTGGCCCGCAATGACGCCACCCATGCCGCCCTGAGCGCGCAGTTTGCCGGTCGCGAAACCGAGAAAATCTATTTCGCGGTTGTCCAGGGGGTGCCGTCGCCGCGCGCCGGGCGCATCGAGAATTTTATGGCCCGGAACCCGGCCAACCGCCTGCAGATGGCGGTGGTGCCGGCCGACCGCGGAAAGCATGCCGTCACCGACTACGCCGTGCATCACCAGGGGGCGTGCTGGGCGCTGGTCCGCTGCACGCTCCACACCGGCCGCACCCACCAGATCCGCGTGCACCTCAAAAGCCTCGGGCACCCGCTGCTGGGGGACGACGTCTACGCCAGGCCGGCCCGGCAGCCGGTGCGCGTGCCCCGTCTCATGCTCCATGCCTGGCGTCTCGGCTTCACCCACCCGCGGACCGGAGAGCGTCTGAGCTTCACGGCGCCGGTGCCGGAGGAGTTCAGGGAATTTTTTCCGGAGGGAGGGGAGGGACAAGAGACTTGAGGGACTTGAGGGACGTGAGGGACGTGAGGGACTTGAGGGACGTGAGGGACTTGAGGGACGTGAGGGACTTGAG
>JALRGF010000037.1 GCA_023253495.1 Verrucomicrobiales bacterium | reverse complement strand
GAGGATCATGCCGTCGGCGTTCTTTGAGATGCGGTGCCCGGAGGCGACGAAGGCGGGATCCGTGACGACCACCTCGAAGGATTCCTCGAGGTCACCGTGAGCTGACGCCGCCCCGGGGGAGGATCAATCCAGCTCCGGCCGGAAATCGGCGGCGTGGTAGGAACTGCGCACCAGCGGCGCCGAAGCGACGTGCCGGAAGCCTTTTTTCACTGCGATTTCCTTGTAGAGGTCAAACTGCGCCGGCTCCACATACCGGACGACCGGCAGGTGCTGCGGGCTCGGGCGCAGGTACTGGCCGAGCGTGAGCACGCCGACCCCGGCCTCGCGCAGGTCGTCCATCGCCTGAAACACCTCCGGTTCCGTCTCGCCCAGTCCCAGCATCAGCCCGCTCTTCGTCGCCATCTTGCGGCCGGCCTCCGCCGCCATCTCGCCGGCGCGTTTCAGCACGTGCAGCGATCGCCGGTACTGCGCCCGCGAGCGCACCAGCGGGGTCAACCGCTCGACCGTCTCCAGGTTGTGATTGAAAATTTCCGGATGCGCCTCCAGCACCGTGTGCAGGGCGTCGTCCTTGCCGTTGAAATCAGGCACCAGAATCTCAACCACGATCCCGGGATTCACACGACGCACCGCTTCGATGGTCCGGGCAAAATGCCGCGCCCCGCCGTCGGCCACATCGTCCCGCGCCACCGCCGTGATGACCACGTGCCCGAGCCGCATCCGCTTCGTCGCCTGCGCCACCCGCTCCGGCTCATCCTCCTCCAGCGCGAACGGCTTCGCCGTCTTCACCGCACAGAACCCGCAGGCCCGCGTGCACCGGTCACCCGCAATCATGAACGTCGCCGTGCCCTGACTCCAGCACTCCCAGCGGTTCGGACACTGCGCCTCCTCACACACCGTGTGCAGCCGCAGATCGGAAATCAGCGCCTTGGTGGACCAGAACACCGGGTCCCGCGGTAACCGCACCTTGATCCACGGCGGCTTCGCGTCCTGATGCAACTGGGGGTCGATCTTGATCGCCATGACCCCAAGTTGAACCGCCCGACCGCCTGCGCAACCGCCATCACCAAGACATCAGCCCCGCCACACCGGTCCCGGAGCCCGGCCACCCCATAGCCACCGGCCTATGGCTCCAGTGGAAAATGAAACACCGTCTCCCCTTCCTTCGCCAGATCGAGCACGTCCCGCAGCCAGACCTCGAGATACGCCGGATCCGTCTCCACCCACTTCCGCCTCCGCTCGCTCTCCGCCAGCACGGCCCGGGCCTCGTCCTTCTTCTGCCGCCACTCCGCAATCTCAGCGTCCAGCTGCGCCCGGCGGTTCATCTGCGGCTTGAACAACGCCAGACAGATGCACACACAGACAATCGTCACCGCCCAGAGCAGACAGCGCGAAACCGCCTGCCAGACCGTGGTCGATTCCTGATTATCCGGATGTCTCATCAGACAGGAGGACTTAACAGAAAACCGGTTCCTGGCTACTGAAAAAGCGCGCTGACGAAGCGGAAGAGGGCGATCCAGACGAAGATGCCCGCGACCAGGAGGCCGAGCACGAAGAGGATCACGAGCGCGAGCAGGATTTTCGTCTGCGGGCTGGGGGGGCCGGGGGGGTGACCGGCGAGGTGTTTCTGGAGCATCTGGTTGTTGCGCGAGTTCGAGCGGTACCAGATGGACGCGGCGGGTCCGATGACCGGGATGAGGTTGAGCAGGGCGTTGCCGGCCATGTTTCCTCCCATGCGGGCGAGCAGGCCGAGCGGGGCGCGGTGGCGGACCGCGGAGAGCAGGATGGCGGCGCCGGCGGTGGTGGAAGCGGCATCGCCGAGGCCGGGGATCAGGGAGAGCAGCGGGTCCAGGCCGATCCGGATGTTGGTTCCGGGGATGCGCAACAGGTCGTCGAGCCATTTGGCGACGAAAGCGGGCAGCAGGCCGCGCAGGTCGGCGACCGGCGGCAGACCGGATGGCTGTCTCGTGCCTGAGGCCTGCTGCTTTCCGGACCCGGCCCGGGCGGGCGGGATGATTTCGTCGGGTTCGAGAGCCGTGGGATCGGGCATGGTGAAGATGGGGCGGATGAGGGGTGGCGGTGGCGGGTCGATGGCGGGATCGGGCCGGGGCGGCCCATCGATCACGCGGCGGCGCCCGTCCAGGAAAAATGGATGTCCTTCTCGATGTCCGGGTGCAGGCTGCGGTGGACCGGGCAGGCGTGGGCGGCGGCTTCGAGCACCGGCCGATCGGGGTGATCGGGGGGGAGCGCGATGCTCAGGCGGGTGGTGAGGCGGGCGATGCGGCGCGGCCCCTCGGCGGTCATGTGTTTCTCGACTTCGGCGGCGGCGGCCGGCAGATCGTACCCTTTGCGGCGGGCGACGATGGCCATGGTCGTGAGGATGCAGGTGGCGAGGGCGGCGGCCATCAGGTCAGTCGGCGAGAAGGCCTCGCCCATGCCCTGGTTGTCGCGCGGCGCATCGGTCGGCAGGACCGCGCCGCTGGGGCCATGCACGGCGGCGCAGTGAAGCCCGCCTTCGTATCGTACGCTGATGGAAACCATGAGGGAAGCATGACCGATCCGGTGCGGAAAAGAAGCGAAATCGGCGGGCTCGCCGGCGGCCGTTTTCTGACTACCCTCCGGCTCATGTCAGATCACCCCAAGGATACCATCACGCTGCTGGGCCGTTCCGAATCGCGGCTGCCGGCCGCGCCCGACGCCGCCATTCTGGAAACGTTCGCCAACCGCAACCCGCACCGCCCGTATACCATCACCCTGGACTACCCGGAATTCAGCTCGCTCTGTCCGGTGACCGGACAGCCGGACTCGGCGCGCCTTCAGATCGTCTATGTGCCGGACCGGCAGTGTGTGGAGACCAAGTCACTGAAGTTCTATCTGGCCAGCTACCGCAATACGGCGTCGTTCAATGAGGACATCGTCAACCGCATCCTGGATGACCTGGTCGCGGCCACCTCACCGCGCCGGGCCAGTGTCCGCGGAGAGTTTGCGCCGCGCGGAGGAATCCGGCTCACCGCCGAGGCGCATTTTCCGGCCACGCCATGAAGGCACTGGTTCTGGTCAGCGGCGGCATGGATTCCGTGACCGCTCTCTATGATGCGGCCGCCCGCCATGAGGTCGTCGGCGCCCTCGGGTTCGACTATGGATCGAAGCACAACCCGCGTGAACTGCCCCTGGGCGTGTGGCATGCCAGCCGCCTGGGAATTCCGCACCGCACCATCCACCTGCCGTTCATCAACGAGCTGTTTGCCTCCGACCTGTTGCGTTCCGGCGGGGTCATTCCCGACGGCCACTACGAAGAGGCGACCATGAAGCAGACCGTGGTGCCCTTCCGCAACGGCATCATGCTGGCCATTGCGGCCGGCTACGGGGAGAGTATCGGAGCTGAAGCTCTGGTCATTGCCGCTCACGCGGGAGATCATGCCATTTATCCCGATTGCCGCGAAGGTTTCATGCGGGCGATGGGAGAAGCCATCGCCGGCGGCACCTACGCCCGCCTCGCCCTGCTCCGGCCGTTCATTGACTGGGACAAAACCCGGATCCTCCGCCGCGGCGCGGAGCTCGGTATTGACTACGCCCGCACCTGGTCCTGCTACAAGGGCGGTGATCGCCAATGCGGCACCTGCGGGACCTGCGTCGAACGCCGTGAGGCCTTTCTCCGGGCCGGGGTGCCGGATCCGACCGACTACGCCGCCACCCCGCCGCTGCCCGGCAAACCGGACGCAGCCTGAGCTGAACCGGCCGCCGCCGGCCGGTGACCGGGTCGGGCGGCCCGGATCACCGCCGGGGCCGCCTCGACTTTGCGGTGCCCCTGCGCCAGAGTCCGGAGATGCGGATTGCCGAAATTTTTTATTCCGTGCAGGGCGAGGGGCGGCTGCTGGGGGTGCCGTCGGTGTTTGTCCGCACTTCCGGATGCAACCTCCGGTGTGCGTGGTGCGACACACCCTACGCCTCATGGGTGCCGGAGGGCGAAGATTTGTCGATCGGGCGCATCATCGAAGCGGTCGGCCGGTACGGGTGCCGGCATGTGGTGGTGACCGGAGGCGAGCCGATGATCGCGCGCGACATCGGGCCGCTGCTCGACCGCCTGCGCGAGCGCGGCCATCATCTGACGATCGAAACGGCGGCCACCGTCGCGCCGCCGCCCGGTCTCGCCTGCGATCTCGCCTCACTCAGTCCGAAGTTGCGCAATTCCACGCCGACGGCGGAAGCGGCGGGAGCAGCGTGGGTGAGCCGGCATGAATCGACGCGGTGGCAGCCCCCGGTGATTCGCGAGTGGCTCCGGCGCTTTGACTGCCAGTTGAAATTCGTGGTCCGCGGCGAGGAGGATGTTACTGAAATCCGGACGCTGCTGGCGGCGGTGACGGAGGATGCTCCGGACCCGCCGCTGGTGATCCCGCCGGACCGGATTCTCCTGATGCCGGAGGGCACCGATGCCGCCACCCTTGCCGAGCGTGGCCGCTGGCTGGTGGACATCTGCAAGGCCACCGGCTATCGCTTCTGCCCGCGGCTGCATGTCGACCTTTTCGGGCACACCCGCGGCACCTGAATCCCCCATGCCTTATCGCATCTGCAAAACGATCGACATCGAGAACGGCCACATGCTCTCGAAGCATCCGGACGCCTGCCGCTTTCCTCACGGCCATACCCGCCGCATCGAATTCGTGCTGGAATCCGACACCCTCGATGCCCGCGACATGGTCTGTGATTTCAAGGTCATCAAGGATGCGGTCGGCGCCTATCTGGAGACCCTGGACCACGCCCTCTGCGTCAATACCGCGGACCCTGCCTATGCGGAGTGGCGCGCCCGTTACGGCGAGCGCATTGTCCCCTTTGAGAACCAGGATCCGACCACCGAGGTTCTGGCTCGCCGGATTTACGATCTGGCGGCGGCCCGCCTGGCCACCGGCGCTGAGGTGGCCGGGGCCCGGTATCCGCTGCGGCCGGTCGTGCGGTTGATCCGGGTGCGCGTCTGGGAAACGGCCAGCTCGTGGGCCGAGTACGTCCGCGAGGAGCCTCCGGGCCGCGATTAACCGTCGCCGGAAGCGCCGAGAAACGGCCGGCTCTCCAGCCGGCCATCGCGGTGGATGACGATTTCCACCGCCCCGGTGTCCGCCTGATCAAAAACCTGCGCGCCACCCGCCTCGGCCAGACGGACCCACGCTTCCGGCACGCGTTCCACCCCCGATTCGCAGCACCCGGCGCACACCACCAGCGACGGCTGCAGCCGGGCCAGTGAATCCTCGAGACCGGAAATGTCGGAGGCATGGCGGCCGCGCACCCAGACGTCGACGCGTGCCTCCGGGTGCGACCGGGCGAGGGCGCGCTCGGCGAGGAATCCCGCATCGTGGCTCAGCAGCAGACTGCGTCCGGCACAGTCGAGCTGCAGCACCAGACAGCCGTCGTCCGCGAGCGGCAGGCTGGCCCCCACCGGCGGCCAGAGCACGGTCAGGCGGGTTTCCTCATCGAGGTCGAGCACGGTCCCGGCGGCCAGCGGTCGGCCCTCGACCTCCGGACGTCGGAGCGCGTCGCGCAGGGCCGGGGATCGCGAGGGCGGCCGGGGATGACCGAGGAGGGACGGAGACAGGCGGTTCATGGCCTCGATGGCGCCGCCGATGTGCTCGTGGTCGCCATGCGAGAGGATCAGCCCGTCGAGCCGCCGGACCGCATGCCACGCGAGTCCCGGCGCCACGCTCCCGCGGAAGGCGGCGGGACGCCCGGTGTCGATCAGCCACGCCCGGCCGCGGGGAGTGCGGATGAGGGTGGCGGCGCCCCGACCGACGTCAAAAACGGTGACCCGGCAGGTGCCCGGGGAGGCGGTGGGATCACGCGGGTTCCAGAGCACCGAGCCGCCGGGGACCCGGGCAAAGGCTTCCGCTGTGACCAGGCAGACCCGGGCGAAAACCAGATTGGCATGAGTGAAAACGGCGGCCGCTCCGGAACCGATCAGGCCGGCGGCCGCGCTCAGAGCGGCGGTAGCCAGAATCAGACCGGCCAAGGGGACATGGACCAGGTTGGCCACCAGCGAAACCGGCGTGACCAGCTGGAAATGCCACAGCGTGAGCGGCGCCGACCCGACCGCGGCCACCAGCGAGACCGCGAGCATCTGAGCGAGCCAGAGCCAGGCGGCCTGCCCCCAGCGCCACCGGCGGGACCACAGCACCCGGGGCAGAAACGGATCGGGGTGCACGCGGTGGCCGAGCCATCGGGCCACCGGCGGGCTGCCGCCGGCAATAACCGCGATGACCACGAAGGACAACTGGGCCCCGGGCAGGAACAACTGGTGTGAATCGGCCGCCAGCAGGAGCACCCCCGCGAGGCACAGCGAGTTGAAAAAAGCCGGAGGGCGGTTCACCCCGATCCCCAGAAGAACCACCGATGCCATGAAAGCCGAACGCACGGCCGCCGGCTGCCATCCGGTCACCAGCGCATAAAACAATACCAGCGGAATACTGGCCCACGCCGCCTGCCGCCGCGTCAACCGCACCAGATTGCAGACTTTCCACAGGATCACCGCCACCAGGCCGACATGCAGGCCGCTGACCGAAAAAATATGCAGCGTGCCCGCATACCGGAAGGCCTCCTCCACTCCGCCGGCCGCCTCCTCCCGCGCCCCCAGCACCATCGCCCGGATCACCGCCGTTTCCTCCGGCTGGCCAGCCAGATCCCCGGTGATCGCCCGCGCCAGCACCTCCCTGACCTGCAAGGCCGTCCGCCGCACCGGCAGGGCCGCCGCCGCTTCGGCCCGCGCCAACCGCTCGACCCGCAATTCGCCGGCCATCCCCTGGCGTCGCAGCCACCTCGCCGCATCAAATTCACCCGGATTGCGCGGCCCGTCCGGCGCCGCCAGCCAGCCGCCCACCACCACCCGGTCGCCGCAGGCCACCGCGGCCGCCGCCCCCCGCCACCGCACCAGCACCCGGTGATTCACCAGCCACGACTCCGATGCTGTGCGCACCTCCTCCAGCCGGAGCGGAAATCGCACACCGGTCGGCCCGGCCACCACCTCGCCAGCCACCACCCCCACAACCGTGACCTCGACCCGGTGCCCGGCCTCCAGACGCGACCGCAGCGGAAACGCCTGTCTTCCCGCCCGTTCCAGCGCGTGCCCGAGACCGAAGGTGGCCGCCACGCCCAGCAGCAGTGCCGGCCGCCGCGCCGACATCCCGAACCACGCGACCGCCGCCGCCAGCACCGCACACCACAGCCACGGTGCAACGGCCTCCGCGTATTCAGCTGCGCTGACCCCGGCCATCGCCGCCGCGGCCACCGGCGCGAGCTTGGGCAACCGCCATGGACCCCGGCGCGCAGAACCGTATTCGGAAAACTCGGACACGATGCCCCTCAACGCAGCCGGTCCCGCCGATCCATCACTCAAACGATGCCGGACCCCGGCCAGAACCGCAAACCGCCCGGCGTCCGCCATCCCCCCCGCACCCGGCCTCTCCGCCCCCGTCTTACCACCTCACCATGCTCTCTCGCCGCACCGCAAGTCAGCCGGCCCGCGAGGCCAGAAACTGCTTTTCCTGGATGGCGCGCAGACGTGTCGACGCCTCCATCGCCTGAGGGGTGCCGGGGAACCGGTCAAGGACACTCTGCACTTCGCCCTTGGCTCCTTCAAAATCCGGCGGGGTCCCGGCCATCAGGAAATCCGCCAGCCGCAGGCGCAGTGACGACTCATGGACCGGCAGCCATTCGCGGCTGACCAGGGCGGTCCGGACCGTCTGCACGGCGCCCGGCAAGTCTTCGAGTTTTTCGTGATGGAGGCGCGCGATTTCCAGCACCGGCCTCGGGTTGTGCGGATCGGCCAGCGATTGTTTCTGCAGCTCGCCGATGGCCTCCTCGTACTCGCCGTGCGCGATGTGGCGCGCCACCACCGCCCCGGGCGTGTCCTCAACCTTTTCCCCGGAACTGACCAGCGCTTCGGTCATCTTGTCGCCAAGGGTCGGCAACACCCAGGTGACAAAAAGCACGGCCGCCACCACCCCGGCCACAATAAACGCGAGCATCATGGTCAGCCCGTTCTGCTCGGCTTCCGGCTTCGCCTTCTCAACCATCACAAAACCCATCATCGCCGCTATCAACGCCAGCGATCCCCAGCGGAAAAAACGATGTTCCATAAAATCATTATGCGGCCGGGCAGCCCCGGGCGAAACTGAAAAAGCGCCTCATCCCCGGCCTCGCGTCGCCTCCGGACCGTCCTTGGCATGCCTCTCGATCAGACGGATGATTTTGCCGGCCACATCCACCCCGGTCGCCGCCTGAATCCCTTCCAGCCCGGGACTCGCATTGACCTCGATGACCAGCGACCCCTTCGCAGAACGGATCAGATCGACCCCCGCCACATTCAAGCCCAGCGCCTTGGTCGCCCGCAGCGCGGTCCGCCGCTCCACGTCGCTCAGCTCCACCGCCTCGGCCTTGCCTCCCCGGTGCAGATTGGCGCGGAACTCTCCTTTGGCCGCCTGCCGCTTCATCGACGCCACCACCTCGTCCCCCACCACAAACGCCCGCAGATCGGCACCGGCCGCCTCGGCGATGAATTCCTGCGCGAGGATGTGAGCGTCCAGTCCGCGGAACGCCTCGATGACGGATTCCGCCGCCTTCTCCGTTTCCGCCAGGACCACGCCGACTCCCTGGGTGCCTTCGAGCAGCTTGAGGATCAACGGAGCGCCGCCGCAGATGTCGATCAGCTCCCGCGCCGCCTCCGGATCGTGGGCAAAAGCGGTGACCGGCAATCCGATTCCCCGCCGCGCCAGCAGCTGCAGGCACCGCAGCTTGTCCCGCGCCCGCGAAATGGCCACACTCTCGTTGAGCGAAAACACCCCCATCATCTCGAACTGCCGCACCACCGCCGTCCCGAAAAACGTGTGCTGCGCCCCGATCCTCGGAATGATCGCGTCGTAATCAACCAGCTCCCTCTTGCCCAGATAAATCCTCGGCTCGCGACTGGTGATATCCATGTGCAGACGCAAATAATCGACCACATGCACCTTGTGCCCCCGCTTCCGCGCCGCCTGGGCCAGCACGCGGGTGGAATACAGGGTGCGACTGCGCGAAAGGATGGCGAGCTTCATGCGACGTTCCGGGGGTGGTCGCGCGGATCTTTCAGGCACCGCACGGAACCGGTCCGCGCGGGCGGGCGGGGTCGGCACCGGGGGCTTCCAGCCCCCGGTCCGGCTGCTGCGGCATCAGTCCGAGCGTGTGCAGCAGCGTGAGGTCATCGTTCTTTTCCGGGTTCGGCGCGGTCAGCAGCTTCTCCCCGTAAAAAATGGAATTGGCCCCGGCGAAAAAACAAAGCGCCTGCGCTTCGCGGCTCAGCGCGGTGCGACCGGCCGAGAGCCGGACCTTGGCCCCCGGCAGGGCGATCCGCGCCACCGCGATGAGCCGGACCAGATCAAAGACATCGACCTGCGAATGGTCGGCCATCGGCGTGCCCGGCATCGGCATCAGGGAATTGATCGGCACACTTTCCGGCGGCGGGTTGAAACCGGCCAGCACCTCCAGCATTTTCAGGCGGTCTTCGATCGTCTCACCCAGCCCGAGGATGCCGCCGCAGCAGACCGACATCCCGGCGTCCTGCACGTTTTTGATTGTCCGCAGCCGGTCGTCATACGTGTGGCTGGTCACCACATTCGGGTAATGCTCGCGGGACGTGTCGATATTGTGATTGTAGGCGGTCACCCCGGCCTCCTTGAGCTGGCGCGCTTCCTCGGGCCCGAGCTCGCCGAGCGTGGTGCACACTTCCATGCCGAGTGCGCTGACCTGCCGCACGATGTCCAGCACCTGCTCGAACCGTTCCGTGCCCCCGCGCACCCCGCGCCACGCCGCCCCCATGCAGAAGCGCGTCGATCCGCTGGCTGCCGCCGCCCGGGCCCGCTCCATGACCTCGCCGGCACCCATCAGGCGCTCGACCTTGAGCCCGGTATCGAAGCGTGCGCTCTGGGCGCAGTACCCGCAGTCCTCCGAACACCCGCCGGTCTTGATCGAGAGCAGCGTGCACAGCTGCACCTGGCCCTCCGGCCAATGAGCCTCATGCACCCCCCGCGCCTGCTTCAACAGGTCAAACAACGGCTGGTGGTAAAGACGGTGGAGTTCGGCGTACATCATGGGCGGCGGGCCACATTGGTCATTCGTCCCCGGCCGTTCGTCAATCGGCAGTCGATTCATCGCGCCCAGCGCCCGTTGACCCGCGGGAGCGAGACATGATCGCTGATCACCGAGTAGTCGGTTTTGCCGACCGCTCCCTCCATCGGGATACCGACCGCCTTTTTCCAGTACCTGGAGAAACTTTCGGCGGTGTGGCACCCCCAGCTGCGCACGTTGGCCCGGGGGTTGAAAACGTGGCCGCGGATCCGCTTGAGCTGGGTTTCGTGGAGAAAGGCGACGCTGGCCCCGCTGATTTCCGCGCTGTAATCGAACATGAAGCAGTCGCGGTTCGAGTGACCGAAGTACTCGAAATTGACCACCGAGCGGCGCGGACGGGAATTGAGATACGTGATGACATCGTCACCTGAATTGAAGTACACCAGCTTCAGATTGTAAGCGTCGCGCACCGATTCGATCTTGCTCATGGCGGCAGGCTGGTCGGCCCCCCGGGCCGCATCCTCGGGGACGCGCATCTCGTAGGCGGGCCGGTAGACCATCCAGGTGATGCGGGCGTCCGGACCGTGGGCGCGCCGGATCTGCTGGATGCGGATGCGCGCGGCGCGGATGAAATTCCCCCACCACCGGTCATGCTGCTCGTTGGCGCGGCGCAGGTCCTCCCATTTCCGCAGGGCCGGTCCGCCGCTGATCACGATGAACTCGCCCCGCGCGTAGTCCATGGCCGTGTCCCGGGCGCGCCCGGGCTCGGCCAGCAACCCGAGCGCCGTCACCACCAGCCACAGACGGATGATCCAGTCCTTCATGGCGGCAAACTATCTGCCGCCGCCGGTGCGCCAATGATTTCTTGGGGGCAGCGCGGCGCGGCGACCGGCTTGCGAATCCCTTGCCAGGCCCCCGACGATCGGTAAGGGTACACCGACTGCGGTTTTTGGCCAGCGTCGCGC
>JALRGF010000027.1 GCA_023253495.1 Verrucomicrobiales bacterium | reverse complement strand
GGTCCGCGCAGCATCCGGGACATCACCGCCGGTGACGCGGTCACCGGCTACCGCGGCCAGCCGGTAATCGTCCGCCAGAAACACGTCTACCTCGAACAGCCGGACACCGAATTTCTCCGCGCAACCTTCGATGACGGCGCCTCCATCGAAGCCTGCGGCAGACATCGCGTCGCCGGAACCCCCCTGCGCAATCTCAAGGTCGGCCAGACCATCGCCGGGCGCCGCGTGCTCGCCATCACTTCGCGCCACGGAGTCCGGCGCTCGTATGACCTGATGACCGCAGACGAAGGGTACCGCATCAAAGATATTCCTGTGAACAGCATGATCGAGGAAATGCACGCCGCCGCCGCCGGCCTGCCGCACAGCCAAGACTGACGCCGCGAGTGGCGCCCATTGGCCCATTCAGCACCTTCAAGCCCGTCCGTCGGCACAACCCGGAAAAGGCCCGCTCGGCACCCAATGGCACCCAAACGGGACAGGTACGCTGTGCTTATCGGAAAAGCGGGCATCGGTGAGGGATCGGATCGGCTTGGGGCTTGACGACCGAAGCTGGTTTTCCCTAGAGTCCGGGAATGCTGAAGGATTGCTTTCCTGATTCCGTCCGCCGATTGGGCGGGCGGGGTGGGGGCCTTGGGGGAGGGGAGGGTGCTGGCGGCTTGAGGGTGTGCGCGATGGCGGTGTTCCTCGCGGGTTTTGGCTGTGTCGTTCTGTCGCTGGTCGGGTGCGGTGAAAAGCCGTCGGCGGAGGGGAAGGGATCGTCCGCGACAGGTGCGGGCGGTTCCCGGCCGGCGCCGGGCGCGGAGGCGGTGGCGGTGGCGGAGCCGATTGTGGCGGGTGGCGAGAGCAAGGAGACGGTGGACCGGTGGAGCGAGGTGGTGAAGTCGCAGTGGGCGCGGATCGCGGCGGTGGTGGTGTCGGGTGAGGGGCTGGGGGAAGAGGCCGGGGAGCTTTTTGATCGGAGCCTGCTGATGTTCGATCCCTCGGCCCTGAAGACGCACGAGGTGTTTGCCGATCCCTCGATGAAAACCACCGAAGTCCGCTTGCCGGAAGGGGTGTCGGATCCCGGGCCGCTGGTCGAGCGGGACCCCGAGGCGTTCTTGAGCGCGTTGCGCGCGCTGGTCGACCAGACGGCCGCGTCGCCTGACTATTCGCTCTATTTCAAGCTCTATGGTATCAGTGAGGCGGATGGAAAGCTGACGACCCGCCAGCGGCTGATGGCGCGCGGGCTGCGGGACGGCCGGCGGGTGGACTCCTACGGGGTGGTGGATGCGACGTGGGTCCTGCCGGATAAGGACGAAGCGGAAGGCAAACCGCGGCTGGCCGGGTTCCGGCTGCCCCGGCTGGTGCGCACCGAACTGAGCGACCCGCAGGTGCGCTTTGAGGATGTGGCGGGCACGGTGCTGGGCGGTGCTGCGTCGTGGGCCGGCCAGCTGCAGCGGGGCATGAACTCGTGGGTCCGGAACATCGAGCGCTCGCTCAATCCTGATTTTCTCGGGTACCATGGGCTGGCGATCGGTGATGTTGACGGCGACGGCCTGGAGGACGTCTATTTCTGCCAGCCCGGCGGGCTGCCGAACCTTCTGTTCAAGAGGCAGGCGGATGGCACCCTGACGGACATTTCGGCCGCGGCCGGGGTCGATTGGCTGGACAACACGACGGCCGCCCTGCTGGTCGACCTCGACAACGACGGGGACGCGGATCTGGCAGCGGCGACCCGCACGGCGTTTCTGATCATGGAGAACGATGGACGGGGCCGGTTCGCCCTGCGGGAACGGCTGACCTCGGTCGGCATGGGGTATTCGCCCACGGCGGCGGATTATGACACTGACGGGGACCTTGACCTGCTGGTCCTGCGGTACGCCGGTGAGGGTGGCACTGTGGGCGACTTTCCCACGCCGCATCCGTTTCACAATGCCCGCAATGGCGGAGCCAACGTGCTCCTGCAGAATCAGGGCGGTCTGGTCTTCAAGGACGTCACCGAGGAAAGCGGTCTCGGCGTCGACAACTACCGGTTTTCCTTTGCCGCGGCCTGGGAGGATTTTGACAACGACGGGCAGATCGACGTGTACATCGCCAACGATTTCGGGCCGAACCAGCTGTTCCGGAACGAGGACGGGGTGTTTACCGATATCACGGCGGACAGCGCCACGGAGGACTGGGGATTCGGCATGTCGGCCACCTGGGCCGACCATGACCGGGACGGGCTGATGGATGTGTATGTTTCCAGCATGTTTTCCGGGGCCGGAAATCAGATTATCGCCCAGTCCGATTTCAATCCGACCATGCCGGAGGAAACGCGCCGGAAGTATCTGAAGATGGTGCGGGGGAACTCGCTGCTGCGCAATGCCGGCGAAGGCCGGTTCGATGACATCACTGATCCGATGAGCGAGGGGTTCGGCGGGTGGGCGTGGGGCGCGAAATTCGCCGATTTCAACAACGACGGATGGGAAGATCTGTATGTAGCCAACGGGTATGTGTCCCAGCCCGACAAAGATGATTTGTGAATGTTTTTCTGGAGGCGGGTCGCGCCTCAGATTCCGGAAGAGGGGCTCAAACCCACCGCCACCCCGGGCTACACGAGGAACTTCCGTGACCTCAATGACCTGGTCGCCCGCGGCAAGTCATTCAGCGGGTATGAAAAAAACCCGCTGTTCCTGAATCGGCGGGGCCGCGGTTTCTCCGAGATGGGCGCACTCCTCGGCGTTAACTACAACGACGACGCCCGCGCGGTGGCTGTCGTCGATTGGGACCACGACGGCGATCCCGATCTCCTGGTGACGAACCGGACTGCGCCGAGAGTCCGGCTGCTCCGGAACGACTTCCCGCGCTCCCGGGCGTGGGTGGCCGTGCGGCTCGTCGGCAACGGCACGACCACCAACCGGGATGCCATCGGGGCGCGGCTGTCGCTTTCCGCCGGTGCGCAGCCGCCGCAGATCCGGACGGTGCGGGCAGGGGACAG
Organism: Verrucomicrobiales bacterium; assembly: GCA_023253495.1. Classification (GTDB taxonomy): domain Bacteria; phylum Verrucomicrobiota; class Verrucomicrobiia; order Verrucomicrobiales; family V1-33; genus CAJBME01. The sequence goes on along the minus strand of JALRGF010000027.1, from coordinate 5,343 downwards.
CTTTCTCTCGCAGTCGAGCGCATGGTCGCATTTCGGTCTGGGCTCGGAGACCGGTGCGCTCACGCTGAACGTGCGCTGGCCGGGCGGAGCGACGGAAACGTTCACAGGTCTGCAACCGGGGGCCCGCCATGTCCTGCGGCAGGGAGCGGGCCGTGCGGACGCCCTTTCCCCGGAGGTCCCGATCTCTCTCGCGGCCGCGTCCGATGGCGGGGCCGGTATTTCCGAATCGGCGAAAAGCGCCCTCTGGGTTGTCAATCAGGTGCCTTTTCCCCAGCTTCCCTGCACCGACGAGAAGGGGGCGGCGCGCACCACGGGCGAGTTTCTGGGCAAGCCGGTGCTGGTGAACCTCTGGGCGACCTGGTGCGCCCCGTGCCTTGAGGAGCTCGGCGTTTTTGCGAAACATGCGGCGGAGCTGACGGCGCAGGGGGCCACCGTGCTCGCCCTGAATGTCGATGGCCTCGCCCTGGAAGGCAGCACCCCCGACGGCGGGCAGGATCCCGAGAAGGTCCTGGCGCGGGTCGGCTATCCGCTGCCCCACGGCACCGCCCGTCCGGAAACCCTCGCCATGCTCGAGATCCTCATGGAGCACCTGACCGCACGCCGCGCGCCCCCGTCGATTCCCACAAGTTTTCTGGTCGACGCCAAGGGCCAGGTGGCCGCTGTCTATGTGGGCCCGGTGAGCTGGGAGCAGCTTTCCGGAGACTTGGCCCTGCTCAACGCGCCGCCGGCGGCGCAACTCAAGCGGGCCTCGCCGCGCCCCGGGCGGTGGTTTGCCGACCCGCGGCAGATCGATCGCGAGGCGTTTCTCGGGGACTATGCGACGCGTTTCGCGACCAACGGATTCCCGGAGGAATCCCAGCGCCTGTACGCCCTGGCCAGGCCGCAGACCGGCGAGCGCACGGCGCGGGAGTATTACAACCAGGCCAAGTCAGCGGCGCAGCAGGGGATGGCTGATCAGGCGATGGCGCTTTACCGCAAATCGATCGAGCTGGACCCGAATTACGGTCAGGCGCTGACCGGCCTCGGAGCGATGTTGCTGTTGCAGAAGCGGATCGACGAGGCCCAGCCGTTGTTTGAAAAAGCGCTGAGCCTCGACCCGCATCACGCCACCGCGCTGGTCAACCTGGCCATGATCGATCAGGCGCGCGGCCGACCCGAAAGCGCACTCCGGCGGCTCCAGGAGGTGGTCGCCCGCAACCCGGAATACGCCGAAGCCCGGCTCAACCTCGGTTCGCTGCTGGCCTCCACCAAACAGTTCGATGAAGCCATTCAGCACCTTGCCAAGGCCGTGGAACTCAATCCCCGAAGGGAAGTCGCCCGCCTCAATCTGGCCGCCGCCCTGAGCGAGGTCGGTCAGCTCGACCAGGCCGCCCAGCAGTATCAGGAGGTTTTGCAACTCAACCCCCGGGTCCCGCATGCCCACCTCGGTCTGGGCACCCTGCAGGCGCGCCGGCAGAATCACGCGGCCGCCGTCGAATCGATCCGGAAATCCATCGAACTGGGCGGTCCCAACCCCAGGGCCCTGACCCAGCTCGGGCTCTCGCTGCTCGCCCTCGGCGAAAAACCGCAGGCTGCCGAGGCCCTCGGGCAGGCGCTCACCCTCGACCCGAAGAATGAAGCCGCCCGGCGCGCCCTCGTGGACAACGGACTGCCGGTCCCGTGAGCGGCGGCCGGCCGGGGTGCCGCCGACCGTCTATTTTTTCGCGGCCACCTTGGCCCACGAGTCCTTCAGTCCGACGATGCGGTTGAAGACCGGTGCCCCGGGGCGCGAGTCTTTGGTATCGGCGATGAAATACCCGAGCCGCTCGAACTGGCAGCGGTCTCCCGGCGCCATGGCGGCGACGGCCGGCTCGACCATGGCGGCCGGCAGTGTTTCCAGACTGTGCGGGTTCAGTTCGGCGGCCACGTCGCCGGTCGGTTCCTCGACGGTCCAAAGGCGGTCATAGAGCCGGACCGGGACGGCCCGGGCGTGGGCGGCGCTCACCCAGTGGATGATGCCTTTGACCTTGCGGCCGCCGTGGCGCGAGTCGGGATCGTAGGTCGCCTTCAGCTCGACCACGCGGCCCTGGTCATCCTTGATGACTTCCGTGCAGGTGATGTTGAAGGCGTAGCGCAGGCGCACCTCGCGGCCGGGTCCGAGGCGGAAAAACTCCTTCGGAGGGTCCTCCATGAAGTCGTCCTGCTCAATCCACAACTCCCCGCTCATCGGGACCTCGCGGCTGCCGAGTTCCGGCAGTTCGGGGTTGTTGACCGCCTCGATCATTTCGACGTGGCCGGCCGGCCAGTTGGTCACGGTGACTTTGAGCGGTCGCAGCACACCGAAGTAGCGCGGCACCGACTTGTTCAGGGCGTCGCGCACACACTTTTCGAGCAGGCCGAGATCGGTGCGGGAATGGAACTTCGTGATCCCGATCAGCTGACAGAACGCCCGGATGGCGGCCGGCGGAAACCCGCGGCGGCGCAGGGCGGCCAGTGTCGGCATGCGCGGGTCGTCCCAGCCGTCGACCACCCCGTCCTCCACCAGCCGGCGCAGGTTCCTCTTGCTGATCAGGGTGTAGGTCAGTTGCAGCTTGGCAAACTCGATCTGGCGCGGCTTCGCCGGCACCGGACAGTTCGCGATGACCCAGTCGTAGAGCGGCCGGTGCGCTTCAAATTCCAGTGTGCACAGGCTGTGAGTCACCTCTTCCTTGGCGTCCTCCAGCGGGTGCGCGTAGTCGTACATCGGGTAGATGCACCAGCGGTTGCCCGTGTGGTGATGCTCGGCGTGCACGATCCGGTAGAGCGCCGGGTCCCGCAGGTTCAGGTTCGGCGAGGCCAGATCAATTTTTGCGCGCAACACACAGTGGCCGTCCGGGTACTCGCCGGCACGCATCCTGGCAAACTCGGCCAGGTTCTCGTCCGGCGTGGCCTCGCGCCAACGGCTCGGCGTGCCCGGCTCGGTCAGCGTGCCCCGATTCGCCTTCATTTCCTCCGGCGACTGGAAATCAACATACGCCTTGCCGGTCCGGATCAGGTGGACCGCGCAGTCGTGGAAAAAATCAAAGTAGTCGCTCGCATTGTAAAAATGCCCGCCGAAGTCAAATCCGAGCCAGCGCACGTCCTCCTTGATCGATTCGACGTATTCGACCTCCTCTTTTTCGGGATTGGTGTCGTCCATGCGCAGGTGGCAGCGGCTGCGTCCGCCCTCACCCGGAAATTCCAGCGGCAGGCTGAAATCCAGGCAGATCGCCTTGGCGTGCCCGATGTGCAGATAGCCGTTCGGCTCCGGGGGAAACCGGGTCACCACGAACGGATGCTTCCCGCTCGCCAGATCCTCAGCCACGATCTGGCGGATAAAATCAAGCGGTGCGGATTCCGGCGGCGGGGGAGCGGGGGATGAGGATGGGGATGCCATGGGCTGGGTCGTACCTTTGCCGTCCGTCGGCATCAGGCAAGGCGCATCCGCCGCCGGCCGGTACCTGCCCCGACCGCGCCGCCCGTCACCACGGTTCCGGATCTTCATCCGGCCGGCCATGACGGTCAGCCTGCTGACCGAGGCCCGCACCACCCGCTGACCCGGCGAGAATGTTCCTGCCCTGGCGCCGACGGCTCCGGTGCTCAGCTCCCCGCGGATTCCGGGCCTGCCGCCGCCGCGCGCGCCGCGGCGCGCTGGTGCCGCCATGCCTGGAGGAACTCGATGACGATCGGCAGCACCGAGAGCACGATGATACCGAGGATGATGAGTTTGAAATTCTTCTGCACGACCGGGAGGTTGCCGAAGGCGTATCCGAGGTAGAGGAACGAGTAGATCCAGATAAATCCGCCGACGACATTGTAGAGCGCGAACTGCCGGTACCGCATGCTGCCCACACCGGCGACAAACGGCACAAACGTCCGCACGATGGGGACAAAGCGGGCCAGAATGATGGCGCGTCCGCCGTACTTCTCGAAAAACGCGTGGGCCCGCTCCAGATTCTTCTTCCGGAAAAAGAAAGAATCCTCCCGTTTGAAAACCGCCGGCCCGAACTTCGAGCCAATCCAGTAGTTGAGCGTGTCGCCAAGGACCGCCGCCACAAAAAGAAGCACCGCCATGGTGTGGACGTTCAGGCCGGACTCCACGCGCGCGCAGATCGCCCCGGCGGCGAACAACAACGAGTCACCGGGCAGAAACGGCGTCACCACCAGACCGGTCTCGGCAAAAATGATCAGAAACAACACCCCGTAGGTCCAGAGCCCGTACTCCCGGGTGATCTCGACCAGATGGACATCGATGTGCAATATGAAGTCGATGAGCTTTTTGACGAGATCAATCATGGTGGTGGGGACGGGCGGAGCGGGTGGGGTGTGCTGGGATTCGCAGGATTCGGGGTGAGGAGCAGGCTGTGGTAGCGCGGGGGCTCGCGGCATTCCGAGCCCTCAACCGCCCAGATACGCCTCGCGCACCTGGGGATTCCGGCGCAGCGCCTCGGAGGTGTCCTCAAGCAGGACGCGGCCGGTTTCAAGGACATAACCATGGCTGGAAATGGCGAGGGCGAGGTTGGCGTTCTGCTCGACAAGCAGGATGGTGATGCCGCGTTCGCGGTTGATGGCGACAATCCGCTCGAAGATCGAGCGGACCAGCATCGGCGCGATGCCGAGCGACGGTTCGTCGAGCATCAGGCAGCGCGGACGGCTCATCAGAGCCCGCGCGATGGCCAGCATCTGCTGTTCACCGCCGGACAGGGTGCCGGCCGGCTGGCGCCACCGCTCCTGCAGCCGAGGAAACATGTGACAGCTGAATTCGAGATCGGCGGCGACCCCGCCCGGGTCGCGGCGCAGGTACGCGCCCATGCGCAGATTTTCCTCCACGGACAGATTGGCAAAGACCATGCGTCCTTCCGGCACATGGCCGAGCCCGCGGGCCACGATCGCGTGCGCCGGCATCCCGGTGATGGTCTCGCCCTCGTAGATGACCCGCCCGGCCCGCGCCTTCACCAGCCCGGACACCGCCCGCAACGTGGTCGATTTGCCCGCGCCATTGGCCCCGATCAGGGTGACGATCGACCCCTCGGGAACCCGCAGAGACACTCCGTGCAGCGCCTTGATCGATCCATACGCCACTTCGAGGTTTTCGATCTCAAGCATGCGTGTCCCCTCCTTCCGTGCCCAGATACGCTTCGATCACCTTCGGGTCGTGCCGGATCTCGTCCGGGCTGCCCTCGGCAATCTTCACCCCGTACTCGATCACCACGATGCGCTGGCAAATCCCCATCACCACCTTCATGTCGTGCTCCACCAGAAGCACCGCAATGTCAAACTTGTCCCGGATAAACCGGATCAACCGCATCAGCTCATCCTTCTCCGTCGGATTCATGCCGGCCGCCG
>JALRGF010000668.1 GCA_023253495.1 Verrucomicrobiales bacterium | reverse complement strand
GACCGCCGCAGACCCCTGCGGCCCGTCGCCACCGCACACCGATGCCACGGCCGCAGCCGTCGAAAGGACCATGAACCAAAGCCTCTTCTCCGGAAAAAAACTCATCGGTAAGACCCTCGGGCGGCATGGCGCCCGGCGCATGTCACCTGTGTCACAGTGGGCGTATGTCACCTGTCCCACAGTGGATTCAGCGCCAAACGCCCGCCCCGATTCCAGCCCGGACCGCTCCCCGGGAAACAGCCCGCGTCACTCGTGCAGGACGCGCCAGACGTCCGCCGGTGAGGCTGCAAGGTGATGGGCTCCGGCCGCGGCGATTTCCTCCGCGGTCCGGAACCCCCAGAGCGCCCCGATGGCCGTCATGCCGGCGGCGCGGGCGCAGTGCATGTCGGCTTCGCTGTCGCCGAGAAAGGCGCAGGCAGCCGGATCCACTCCCAACTCGGCCGCCACGGCGAGCGCGCCGTCTGGTGCCGGTTTGCGCGCCGTGTCCGGCCGCTGCCCGCGGATGACCGCCCACGGCCATGATGGCAGGAGGGTTTCCACGGTCAGGCGGGTGAAGCGATCAGGTTTGTTTGAATACACTGCCAGCCGCGTGCCGTGGCGGACGCAGGTGTCGAGCAGTTCGGCAATGCCGTCGTATGGCTTTGTCTTGAAGCGCCATCGGCGCTCGTAGGCCGCGAGGTAGGCGTGGTAGACGGCGTCCACCGTGGCGGCGTCGGTGGCGTGAGCCGCCGGCACCGCCCGCGCCGCGAGCATCTGCGCTCCGTCCCCGATCTTCAGACGGTAGCCAGGCAACGGATGGGTGGGAAAACCGAACGCCCGCAGCGCGTCATTCATCGCATCCGCCAGGTCCTCGAGCGTGTCGAGCAGCGTGCCATCGAGATCACAGAGAAGAACCGGGGGCATGGGACAGTGTTTTCAAGGAGTCCGAAATCATCCGGCGCAGCGGAACTCACAGCCCGCGCGACGTGTACACCACCAGCGGCCGCGACGGCGGCAGCTGCAGCGGAAGCTCCGGGTGCGACGGAAGCGGCGGCGGCAGCGGGGCCACCGGCAGGCCGGCCTCCAGTTTTTCATTCGCCACCCGCACGTGGTCGAGTTCCGCCTCCAGCGTGAGCCGGCGCTTTTCGTGGTCGCCCAGCTGCTGGCGCACGGCGGCCAATTCCGCCTCCAGTTCCGCCAGCCGCGCCTCCCGTGCGTCCTCTTTCACCGCCTGATCGGCGCGGCCGGCGTCGTGGGCCGCCCGCAGCGCCACCACCTCCTCCTGGGCCGACAACAAGTCTTCCTGCAACTTGAGGCGCGACGCCTCGCTCGCCGCCAGATCGCGGTCGAGCCGCGCCACCCGCTTCCTGGCCGCCGCCACCTCGGCCGCCGCTGTCACGGCCGCGGCAACGCTCGCCGCATCCGCTTCGGCCGCCGCACCCATTCCGGCCGCCGGCGCTCCCGATCCAGCCGCCGGCGCCGCCGGGACAAGGCCGTGGCGGCCATCGCCATCCTCAGCTCCATTGCCGGTACCGCTTGCGGCCGCGGCGGAGGCAGTCGCCAGCGCCGCCTCCAGCTCCCTGATCCGCGCGTCCCGGTCCGCCTGTTCCCGTTCCCGGTCCGCCCGGGACGCATCCCGGTCCGTCCGCAGTGCCGCCAATTCCTCCTGCGCCGCCATCAAGGCTTCCTGGAGCGTGGCTCGCGAGGCCTCGCTGGCGGCCAGCTCGTCGTCGAGGTGTTCCAGCCGCCGGCGCTCGGCCTCCGCGGCGGCGGCGGCACGGGTGGCCGCCGATTCGGTTTCGGCGCGGCCGGCGAGGGCGTGGGCCAGTTCCGTTTCCAAGGTGGCCCGGGCGCGTTCGGTTTCAGCCTGTTCGCGCTGCAGCGAGACCAGCTGCGTGGCGGCCGCGGCGCGCTCGCGCTCGGCCGCCTCGCGGGCGGCGGCCGCTGCGGCTGCGGCCACCGCGGCCGACGCGCTTCCGGCATCATCCGCCGCCACGCCTGCCACCTGATTTTCCTTTTCCTCGATCAGGAACGAATGCCGGCAGAGTTCGGCGTACAGCCCGCCGGGCCGGGCGAGGAGCTCGTCGTGGGTCCCCTGTTCCGTCACCCGGCCCTGATCGAGCACGTAGATGCGGTGCGCGTGGCGCACCGTGCTGAGGCGGTGGGCGATGACAAAGCTGGTGCGCCCTTCCATCAGTCGATCGAGCGCCTGCTGGATCTGGCGTTCGGTCTCGGTGTCCACGCTGGCGGTCGCTTCATCGAGGAGCAGGATCGGCGGGTTCTTGAGCAGGGCGCGGGCGATGCTGACCCGTTGCTTCTCGCCCACACTCAGGCGCACCCCGCGCTCGCCGACCTCGGTGTCCAGCTGCTGCGGCAGCCGCTCGACAAACCCCCGGGCATTGGCGGCCTGCAGCGCACTCCACAATTCGTCCTCCGTCGCCCCCGGCCGGGCCAGCAGCAGGTTGTCGCGGATCGTGCCGTTGAAGAGAAAACTTTCCTGGGTGACGTAGCCGATGGCCCCGCGCAGGCTGCTCTTGGTGATGTCGCGGATCGAATGCCCGTCGAGCAGGATCTCCCCGCCGCCATCCCGCGGCAGCTCGTAAAACCGGCACAGCAGATTGATGATGGTCGATTTCCCCGCACCCGTCGGTCCGACCAGCGCCACCGTCTCGCCCGGCCGCGCTTCCAGCGACACCCCGCTGAGCGTGGCGATCCGCTCGTTGTAGGCGAACGAGACATTCCGGTATTCGACATGCCCGCGGACCGGCTGCTGCACGCGGTGGCCGCCGTCGTCTTCCAGCGATTCCTCCTCCTCGGCATCGAGAATATCAAACACCCGCTCGGACGCCGCCCGGCCAGCCTGGAAAATCTGGTTCAGGCTGTGCAGCCGGCCGATCGGCTCGTACACGAGCGCGAGGGTGACCAGAAAGGAGGTCAGCTGCCCCGGCATCATGGTGCCGGCCAGCACCTGCCGCCCGCCAAACCACAGGACCAGCACCGACCCGGTCGCCCCGAGAAACATCATCGTCGGGTTGTAGAACGACCACGCCCGCATCACCTTGAGCGTCGCCTGACGGAGCCGTTCGCTGGCCGCATTGAACCGTCCGTGTTCGGCTTCCTCCCGCGTGTACGCCTTGATCTGCCGGATCCCCCCGATGTTGTCCATCAGCAGGGAGTTCATGAAACTGGTCGCCTTGCGCACCCCGCGGTACCGGTCTTTCGCCGTCAGTGTGTAAAACAGGGCACCCGCCGCCAGCAGCGGAATCGGCAGCAGCGCGATCGCCCCCAGCGTCGCATTCAGACTGAACAACCACACACTGAAAACCACCACCTGCAAGACCGCCACCAGCCCCTGCTCAATGCCGTCAATCAACACCCGCTCGACCGCCGTCACATCCTCCGCCACCGTCGTCATGATGTCGCCGGTCGGCCGCCCGTCGAACCACGGCAGCGGCAGCCGCTGCAACCGCGCATACAGATCGCTGCGCACATCAAAAATCACCTTCTGCTCAAAGGTGTTGTTCAGGAAAATCCGCAGCCCGTTGAGCAGGTCCCGCGCGAAATACGCCGCCAGCGTCATCATCACCCAGAACCCCAGCAGGTCCCCGCGCTTCTCCGGAATGACCACATCAAGGATCTGCTGCACCGCCCGCGGAAAGACCAGACCGCACAACACCGACACCACGGCGCACCCGAGCGTCGACACGGCCAGCAGCGGGTACCGCCGCACCCAGGCGAAAACACGGAAAATGTTCTTCATGCAAAGGACGCCCGGAAATCCGGGGAAACCGTGAGCCTAACCCACCCCGCCGCAATTGCATGGATGAAATCATCCGCCACTCCGGGCCCCGGGCGCCCGGACCGGATCCCGCCGCCCACCCGCGTCCCCACCCGGGTCCCGCCAACTCCCCCGTTGCATCCCCGCGCCCCCGCGCCCCCATTGTTTCGATCATGAATGCCCAAACCAAAAAGTTCCTCCTCGACCTGCTGAACACCCCGAGCCCGACCGGCTTTGAAATGCCGGGCCAGCGGGTCTGGGCCGCGTACACCCGGAAGCACGCTGATTC
>JALRGF010000529.1 GCA_023253495.1 Verrucomicrobiales bacterium | reverse complement strand
CGACCTGCGCGACCTCAATGCCTTCACCAGCCCGAGCACCGGTTACCGCCGCGGCGGCGGCTCGGCTGCCACCGCGCCATCGGTCGCCGCCATCCAGCCGGAATCGTGGTTCCGGACGCACGTTGACCTCGAGAATTATTTCAGCTGGCGCGCGGTGACCGAGGCCATCAACCAGACCGACCGCCGCGAGCAGGAGAACGTCGTTTATTTCCGCCGCCCGCCGGCTCCGGACGGCGACGGCCGCTGGATGATCCTGCCTTGGGACTGTGATCTGTTGTATGAAAACTTCGACCGCTGGGGGCCGCGCAGCGTGCAGACGGCGCCGGACCTGCAGCAGTACGAACAGATTTCCCGCGCCCTGCTCCATCCCGCGATCCTCACGGAATTCCAGAACCGCGCCCGCGAGCTGCAGGACCTCCTGCTCAATTCCGATCAGGCGTGGAAAGTGGTCGATGAATTCATCAGCCTGATCACCGACGAATCCCCGCGCGTCATCCCCGAGGACAGCCCGATCAACGACGGCTTTGTCGAGGTGGAACGCCGCCGCTGGGATTATCACCCGTCGAATCCCACCCCGCCCCGCGGTGCCGGACCCCGCGGCAATTATTACAAGACCCCCTACCCGATCGGCAACATGACCAACGGGCCGTTTCCCCAGCCGTACAGCCGCGTGCTCGCCAGCGCCGATTTCGAAGGCATGGTCCGATGGATCAAGGAGTTCATCGCCGCGGCTCCCAACGGCGGGGCGCGCCTCGCGAAAATGGCCCGTGGCGAGATGGCGCCGTACACGCTCACCACCACCCCCGCCATCACCATCCCGGAAACCCCCGTCATCACCTACACCGGACCGGCCGGCCACCCGCTCAACCAACTGCGCTTCGCCAGCAGCGCGTTCGCCTCCCCCGACGGCCAGGCTTTCGCGGCCATGCAGTGGCGCGTGGGTGAACTGTATGACCCGTCAGTGCCCGGCTTCGTGCCCGGTGAACCATGGCGGTACGAAATCACCGGCGTGTGGACGCCGCCGGCCCGGACGACGTTCACCAGCGACGCGGCCGTGCCGGCCGACGGCCTGATCGCCGGACGCACTTACCGCGCCCGCGTCCGCCATCAAGATGCCCGCGGTCGCTGGAGCCACTGGAGCGCACCCGCCACCTTTCAGGCCGGTGCCGCTTTGCCCGGCGACCTCGCCACCCACCTCGTGGTCAGCGAAATCATGTACCACGCGCCGGATCCGGCCGGCGATGCCGCCGCGTTCATCGAAATCCTCAACACCCATGCCACGCGGTCTCTCGATCTGACCGGCGTGCAGTTCACGGAGGGCATCACGTTTTCCTTCGCCCCCGGCACCACCCTGGCACCCGGAGCCCGCCTGCTTGTCGTCGATGACACCACCGTTTTTGCCGCCACGTACGGAGACACCCTGCCGGTCGCCGGCGCGTTCTCCGGCAACCTCGCCCGCACCGGCGAACGTCTGACGCTCAGCCTGGGCGGCGGCACCCCGCTGCGCGCTTTCCACTACGGCACCACCCGGCCGTGGCCGGGCGCGCCCGCCAACGGTCGCGGGGCCAGCATCGTGCTCACCGCTCCGCTCACAAACCCGGATCACAACAACCCGCTGAACTGGCGCGCCTCCCCGCTGCCCACCCCGGGCCGCAGCGATACCGAGTCCTACGCCGCCTGGAAAACGGCCACGGGCCAGACCGACGACCTGGCCGACACCGATGGCGACGGCTTGACCACGCTCGAAGAATACACCCTGGGCGGCAATCCGCGGGTGCCGTCCGTGGCGAACCGCCCGCAGGTCGTCCGCATCCCCGGCATCGAGGAACCAAACGGCATCGCCGTCTTCACGTTTTCCCGGCCGCTGACCCACGACGAAACCGCGTGGCGCCTCGAAACAGCCACGGAACTCGGCGACTGGCACCCGGCCACCGAGGAACTGCTCTACCGCTCCCTGGACGCCGACACGGAAACCTTCGGGTTCCGCCTGCCCGAACCATCCGCCTCCGATCCGCGCCGGTACTGGCGCCTGCGGATCCAAGGGCCGTCGGCGCCGTGAACCAGCAGAGACACCACTCACCGGTCACACCCGCACCCCCGATGAGTGGATGTCTGATATTTCCACCCCTTGAATGAATGAGTGTCCGGTATTCCGCGCTTTCAAGACGGATGGCTTTCCGAGCTGGAAATGAACGGCACAACAAGCCCCGCGAAGCGCGCCAGTTCCGCCTGCCTCTTATCGAATGTCAGGAAAGCGGAGGCTCCGATCTCCACCGCGCAAGCCACGTGGAGGATGTCCATGGTGCGGCAGCCGAGGCGGGGCGTTTCGGCGCTGAGGCGGCGGTAGGTTTCCATGAGCGCCGTCCTGTCGATGGCCGGGAAATGGTAGAAGCCGCGTTTCCAACGCTTTTGGAACAACGCGATTTGTCCGTCCGCTTGCTCAGGGGTAATCTCTTTCCAAAAAGCTTTGAGCCGCAGGGCATTGATCAGCTCCGCTTCCTGGATTTCCCAGATGGCGAGGGGAAGATCCTGCGAGACGACGAGGGAATGCACGGACTCGGAACCGGCCTCGCGGATGCAGAGTTTGAGCAGGGCGCTGGTATCGAGGTAAAGCATGCTCACCAGCGTCCTTCGCGATCAGCCGCCACGGTTTCCTCGGCGCTGCGACCACTGCCGGGGATGGCGGTGGCCAGATGATCGTCCCATGTGGTGATTTTTCCGGGCGCGGCGGGAACGATGCGGACGCTGGGCTTCCCACGGTTGAGCACCTCGATGGTTTCGCCTGCGCGAACCTGCGCCTCCACCTCCGACCAATGAGCCTTCATTTCACGGACACTCATCGTTTTCATGGAACAGATTCCTACGCAATGAAAGGGAGTCAATTTTTGTTTCACAAAGTGTACAACATAGGAAACCATCAGAGAAACCCACTCATCAGACACGGCCACGTCGAAATGAATCTTGTCACTACGACTCTCGCAGCCAGTGGAACTGCTTCAGCCCGAACGACCGAAAACCCGCGTCCAACGAGGTGAGACTGCAGCCGAGCGATTCGGCGTGGGCGGCCAACCAGGCGTCGCTCCAGAGGTTGGGAGTCGGGGCGCGGCCGGCGACGAACCGGCGCAGGAGCCGGTCCAGCCCCTCCGTCGGCTCCGCCCAGACCGTGCGCGGGTCGTCGCTCAGCTGATCCCAGGCCGAGAGCGCCTGTTCCGGTGTCACCGGAGTGCCCCCCATGGCCCGGGCATTCGTGAGCAATCGCAGCACCCCCATCCGCGCCGGCCAGCACAGGACCACCGCGCGCTCGCCCTGGCGCTCCCACCACGACCAGCACTCCGCATGATGAGGGTGCCCGGCCACCAGCAACGAAAACAGGACGTTGACGTCGGCGACTGTTCTCATGCTCCCGCTTTCTCCAGATCCTCGGCCTCAAGCAGGGCCGCGATTTCCGCATTGCTCAGCGCCGGCACCCGGGGTGCGGCCGCCATCGTGACCGGAGGACCCACCATCCGACGCGCCGACGGGGAGTCGGCGTCCAACGCCCGCTCCAACGCCTCGGTCATCAACTCCCGCAACGTGATCCGACGCTCCGCTGCCGCCCGCTTCGCCCGGTGAAACAGAAGGTCAGGGAACTCAATCGTTGTGCGCACACAGCTGTATGTATGCGTAAGTCCGGCGTGTCAAACGCGTTATCTCTGATAAAAGAGGGAAAGAGGACACCCACTCATCTCACCCTACTCCGCCCCTCTGCCTCTCAGCGGGGTATCCCTCATCCCTGGGCGGTTCCTGCGGCACGGCAAGGAATGCATTGCGTCCGGACGGCGGACCCGGGTACAGTTACCGACACCGTAAAAACCCCATCGTTCGCCTCGTGATTGTTCTCCGAATTCCAGCGCTGGCCGTTGCGGCCGGTTTGTCCGTCCTTGCCGTCCCGGTTCCCGTGCTCGCCGACGCCTATGACAGCGTGGTGGTCATCAACGAGATCCATTACAACCCGGCCTTACCCGGAGAGACCGAATGGATCGAGCTGCGCAACCAGCAGGGGGTTGATATGAACTTGTCCCGCTGGTCGGTCACCGGCGCGGTCAACTTCACCTTTCCGGACGGGTTCACCCTGGCGGGCGGCGGGTACCTGGTGATCGCCGCCCAACCGGGGAAAATTCCGGGGGCGCTCGGCCCGTTTACCGGCAGCCTGAACAACGCTGGGGAACGCATCCGCCTGCGCAATCGCAACGGCCGCATCATGGATGAGGTGGAATACGCGGACGGCGGCGACTGGCCGGTCGGCCCGGACGGCACCGGCGTCACCTTGGCGCGCCGGGCCAGCAGCGCCGGCGATGACCCGTCGCTGTGGACCTCCAGCAATGAACCCGGCGGCACCCCGGGCCAGCCGAACTTTTTTGAACCCAATGCGCCACCGGTCCGCGAGCGCCGGGTCGGCACCGACGCCCGCTGGACGTATGCCGATGGCGGCAGCGTGCCGGCGGCGAACTGGAAGGAGGCGGATTTCGATGATTCCGCGTGGGCGGGCGGGCGCGGACTTTTTGTTGGTGGCGGGGCGTCGACCGACGGGGTACAGCCGGCCTTGAGCGCCACCGGCCAGCAGTTGATCGGGTGGTGGCCGTTGAGCGACACCGAGGGCACATCCGCGACGAACCTGGTCGCCAGCCGTCCTCCCGGCACCCTTATCAACGGGGTGACCTGGGTGAACGACCCCGAGCGCGGGCCGGTCGCGGAATTCAACGGCGTCGACGGGCGCATCGCGATCACGTCGAATTTCATTCCTCGCCAGACGGCCGCTTCGGAGTTCACGTGGTCGTGCTGGGTGAAAAGCCAGGCCAGTGCGAGTGTGGACACCCCGGAGGACGCGCAGGACGGCCCGGCCGAGCAGGGACGCGCCGTGATTCTCGGCAATCGTTCGAGGTTTGACGGAAGCGGCAGCTTCACGCCGCTTGAATACATCAAGCTGCACCCGCGCGGGGCCGATTACCTCGCCAATGGCAACAGCCAGTCGGTCACCGCGACCACCACCCTTGAGCCGTCGGCCGGCTGGGTGCATCTGGCCCTGGTGCGGCGCGGACAGGTGCTGACGACGTATCTGAACGGTGTGCCGAATGGCACGCAGATCCTGACGGCCGGCCAGGCGATCGCCATGCCATTTTTCATCGGCGGGGACCCGCTGAACCCGGCCGAATGCTTCAAGGGACGCCTCTCCCAGGTCGCCGTCTGGACCCGCGCCCTGCCCGAGCGCTCGGTCAAAGGACTGGTCACCGGCCAGTACACCCCGTTGACCGCCCCGACCCTTGAGTCGCTGACCCCGCCGGCCACCCCGATACTCCCGTCCCCGCTCGCCGGCACCCCGGTCACCGCCGGCCCGGAACCCCGGCAGTTCCGCACCACGTTCACCGTCGACACCCTGCACGCCGGCACCACTCTGGAACTCTGGCCGGTCGCCGACGACGGGGCGGTTTATTATCTGAACGGCGTGGAAATCCACCGCGTCAACGTGCCCGCGGCCACCACCGTGGCCAACGCCGCCTTTCCGGCGAATCCGGTCGCTCTGCCCGGCTCCGCCCTGCGCCCGGGGCTCAACGTGCTGGCCGCTGAAGTGCATCAGGCCATCGGCTCTCATGACCTGCTCTTCGGGGCCGAACTGGTCACCGTGCGCCCGGCCAGCGCCCCCGCCGACACTGCGCCCTCCCTGGTCATCAGCGAGCTTTCCCCGGGCAGTGCGGCGGATTTCAAGGTCGAACTGCTCAATACCGCGACCACCGCCCTGCCACTCGACGGCTGGGTGCTCCGGTCGAGTTCCGGTCAGGTCGTGACGCTCCCGCCGCAATCGCTTGCCCCCGGAGCGCGGCTGGTGCTCGACGCGGCTGCTCTCGGGTTCACGCCGGTCGACGGCACCCGGCTCGCGCTTTTCGCTTCCGGCGGCCGCGCCTTCGCCGACGCCCGCGCGGTGACCGCGCGCCTGCGCGGCCTGGATGCCGCCGGCCGGTGGGCGCATCCGGACGCGCCGTCGTTCGGCTCCCCCAATCCGTTTACGGTCAACGATTCCGTCGTCATCAACGAAATTTTCTACAAAGCGCGCTCGGCCTCCCCGGAACAATGGATCGAACTCCACAACAAGGGCGCCGCCGCGGTGGCCCTCGGCGGGTGGAAGTTCAGCTCGGCCGTGGATTTCACCTTCCCCGCCGGCACCAGCCTGCCGGCCGGCGGCTTCCTCGTTGTCGCCTGGGACCCCGCCGCCTTCAGCACGCTCCGCCCGGGCCTCACCGCCCTCGGGCCGTGGATCGGCAGCCTGTCCGGCAAGGGCGAACGCATCCGGCTGCGTGATGCCGCCGACAATATCGTGGACGAAGTGCCGTATTTCGACAGCGGCCGCTGGCCGCAGTGGGCGGACGGCGGCGCCTCCAGCCTGGAACTGCGTGACCCGTCGGCCGACAACAGCCGCGGCGAAGCCTGGGCCGCCAGCGATGAAACCCACCGCGGCGAGTGGCAGACGATCACCTATGAAGGCAAGGGGACCAGCCCGAACCTGAGCGACTCGACCTACCGGGAATTTGTCACCGGCCTGCTGACCGCCGGCGAAGTGCTCATCGACGACGTCAGTGTGATCGAGGCGCCCGCCGGCGTGAACCGCCAGCTCATTCAGAACCGGGATTTTTCCGGTGGCGACGCGTCTTTCTGGCGTCTCATCGGCAACCACCGGACGAGCATGGTCATCGACGACCCGTACCAGCCGGGCAACAAAGTGCTCAAGCTCATGGCCAGCGGCCCGACCGAACACATGAGCAACCACGCGGAAACCACCCTGAAGGCGGGCAACACGTTCATTTCCTCGATCAATCCGTCGCTCGACTACCGCATCAGCCTGCGGGCCCGCTGGCTGCGCGGGTCCAACCAGCTGAACACCCGCCTCTGGCTCAACCGCCTCCCGCGCACCACCCAGCTCACCGCCCCGGACACTGGCGGCACCCCTGGCGCGGTCAATTCGACCCGCATTCCGAATGCCGGACCGACCTTTGACGCACTGGCCCATGCTCCGGTCATCCCGCCGGTCGGGACGGCGGCCACGGTGTCGGTTCGCATCGCCGATCCCCAGGGAATCGCCACCGCGGAACTCTTCACCTCGGTCAATGGAGCCGCATGGAGTTCGGTCGCGATGACCCCGGACTCCACCGGCCGCTACAGTGCCAGCGTGCCCGGACAGCCGCTCTCCGCCAAAGTGCAGTTTTACGTGCGGGCGATCGACGCCCTCGGTGCCGAATCGTTCTTCCCCGCCGCCGGTCCGGACTCTCGCGCCATCATCCCGTGGCATGACAATGCCTCGAATTTCGTGCTCAACTCAGGTGCCCGTCCGCACAACCTGCGCGTGGTCATGACCGCGAAAGACCAGACGTTCATCCACACCAACATCAACCAGATGAGCAATGAAAAGCTCCCGTGCACGTTCATCTACAATGATCGCGACGTCTATTACGGAGCCAGCGTGCGCCTCAAGAGCAGCGAGCACGGGCGCTTCAACGACCAGCGCGTCGGTTACATCCTCGATTTCGGACGCGACCAGCCGTTTCTCGGCACCCACACCACCATCGCCATTGACCGCTCCGGCGGCGTCAGCGCCAACCAGTACGAAATCCTCATCCGCCAGATGATGAACTCGGCCGGTGGCATCTACGCCACCGAGGACGACATCATCCGCGTCATCGGCACCAAAACGTCGTTCACCGGTCCGGCCATCCTCGCCAAATCGCGGTTTGATGCTGAGTACCTCGACGGC
>JALRGF010000353.1 GCA_023253495.1 Verrucomicrobiales bacterium | reverse complement strand
GCGGCGTGCCTGACGGCTCTGCCGGTGCGACGCTCCCGGGGCCACGCGCGCCCGCGCTCTGAGTACGCGCTCACGGCTTGCGCCCGGGGCACGCACAAGAGGAGGCGAAGAACGGGCCGCGCAGTGGCCGCGCCCGCCGCTCACCGGCTTGGAAATCCGGTCCCACCGCGCCTGCCCGGTCCTCTTTGCCCGGAGGTGCCACCTCCGGGCATGGGGAGCGTGGCGGGAGCGTGGCGGGGGAAAGACCCTTGCCATGCGGCGGCTTTGCCTGTACTTAACCCGTCAAGACAATCACCACTAAAAACTCATGGGCTTCTTTTCCTGGATATTCACCGGCTTGGTTGCGGGCGCGCTCGCCAAGCTTCTTTTCCCCGGTCCGAATGGCGACAGCTGGTTCCGGACGACGATTCTCGGGATCATCGGCGGGTTGATCGGAGGGTTTCTCGGCGAGCGACTGCTGGGGTCGGCCGGGATGACAGGGTTCAATTTCGGGTCAATTCTGCATGCGACCGGCGGGTCGCTGGTGGTGCTGGTGGGGCACCATATCCTGGGCAAGAAAAAGGGTGGGGGCGACCCGAAGTTGAAGTCCTGATCGGGGGCAGTGGCGGCATGGGCGGGAGCCTTCGGTCTGAAGGCGATCTTTTTTTGCGTGGCGGGTGGATCGGGGTAAGGATTTCCGCTTCACGCATGGACACGCTCCGAGAAATCATCGCGCACAAACGCACAGAAGTCGCCCGCCTGCTTCCGCTGGAGGAAAAGTATCGCCATGAGGCGGCGCGGCGGAACGATTTCCGGTCGCTGGCGCGGGCGCTGGACCGCGGGCCGGACCAGCTGGGATTGATAGCCGAGGTGAAGAAGGCGTCGCCTTCGGTGGGGGTGATTGCCGAGTCGTTTGATCCGGTGAATCAGGCGCGGTTGTATGCGCAGGCCGGGGCCAGTGCGATTTCGGTGCTGACCGATGAAAAGTATTTCCAGGGGCGGCTGAGTTATCTGACGCAGATCCGCCAGGCGGTGGAGGTGCCTTTGCTGCGGAAGGACTTTATGGTGCACGAGGTGCAGATTTATGAATCGGTGATTGCCGGGGCGGATGCGATCCTGCTGATTGTGGCGGCGCTGACGGACGAGGAACTGGTGCGCCTGCAGCGGTGCGCGCATTCTTTTCAGCTGGATGTGCTGGTCGAAGTGCATGACCGGGAGGAGCTGGAGCGGGCGATTGACATGGAGGCCCGGCTGATCGGCATCAACAACCGGAACCTGCGGACTTTTGAGGTGGACCTGCACACCACGGAGGCGTTGAGCGAGGAGGTGCCGGACGACGTGCTGCTGGTCAGCGAGAGCGGCATCCGGACGCCGGAAGATGCCCGGCTGGTGCATTCGTGGGGAGCCAACGCCTTGCTGGTCGGGGAGGCGTTGATGCGGGCGGACGATGTCGATGCGGCGGTCCGGGCGATGATGGATCCGGAGCCGGTCGGCTAGCGGATGGCGGCCTGCACGGCGGCGCGGTGAGCGGCGATGCGGGTGGCGAGGACGGTGCTGCTCGGGGTTTCGTAGGTGAATGAGAGCGGGCACCCGCGTTTGGCGAGAAAGATGGCTTCCGGCCACTCGTCCGGAAAATCGGCGTCGGCAGCGTGGTAGATCCACCCCGGGGCGCGCACGTCATGGCCGTCGATGATGGGCGACGATTCCCGCGGCAGCCACGGGGCCACGGATTCAAGAATGCCCTCGGCGCGGTCGGGGCGGTCGTCGCCGAGGTTGATTTCGTAGAAATAAAACCCCGGGTATTCCCAGTCCTCGTGGAGCGAGAGGAAGAGGCGGGGGCAGGAGATGGATTCCAGCCAGGCGGCGTGGGCGCGCACTTCCCGAGACCGGCGCCGGATGTAATCGCGGTTCGGGTCGATGCCGTCGGCAGTGTCGCGGGTGCCGGCGGCCAGCCCGGTCGGGTTGAGGGCCGGGCAGAGGCGCCATGGGCCGTGATCGAAAGCGCCGTGGCGGAGCAGATCGAGCGCGGCGAGCGGGCCGGCCGGTTCGTCGCCGTGCATGCCGGCCGAGAGGTAGGCGGGCGGTGCATCGCCCGGACGTTCCCAGGCGACGACCGGACCGGCCGGGGTGTCGCAGAGGCGGCGGGCGAGCAGGCCGCGCTCGGCCGCCCGGGCACCGAATTCATCGAGGAATGCCTGGAGGTCGAAGGCCACGGGAAATCATGAGGGCTCCGCCCGGCCGGCGCGAGCGGCAATTTCCGCGATGGCCCAGGCGGCGTGTCCGGCGATGAGCGGGTGGGGGTCGGCGGCGGCGGTGTGCAGGGCGGGCAGGTCGTCTGCGGTGCCGACATTGCCCAGGGCCACACAGACGTTGCGGAGGAACCCCGGGCGCTTGAGGCGTTTGATCGGCGACCCCCGGAACAGCGCACGGAATCCGTCGTCGTCGAGCGCCAGAAAGTCACGCAGCGCCCAGGCGGCGACGTGCGGGCGCGCGGCGAAGGCGGCTTCGCGGCTGGCCCGGGCGAACCGGTTCCACGGGCAGGCGTCGAGGCAGTCGTCGCATCCGAAAATGCGGCCGCCCATGGCGCGCCGGAACTCCACCGGGATGGGTCCCTTGTTTTCGATCGTCAGGTAGGAAAGACACCGGCGCGCATCGAGCCGGTAAGGCGCGGTGATGGCCGCCGTGGGACAGGCGTCGATGCAGCGTGTGCAACTCCCGCAGCGGTCGGGCAACGGAGCCTCGGGGTCGAACTCGAGGGTGGTCAGGATGACGGAGAGGAAGAACCACGTGCCCAGCCGCGGATGAATTCCCATCGTGCTTTTGCCGTGCCACGACACGCCGCAGGCCGCCGCCCAGTCGCGCTCCAGCACGGGTCCGCCGTCGACGAAGCAGCGCTGCTGTCCACCGGCTGTCTCGAGTCGGGCGGCGAGCCCGGCGAGCCTTGGCTGCAGGATGTCATGGTAGTCCGCGCCCCAAGCGTAACGCGCGATGCGTCCGCGGGCCGCGGGTCCGGGCGGCGGGGACGGGTTTCCGGTGAAGTAATTTTTGCCGAGGACGATGACCGTGCG